>NZ_JAKRLB010000013.1:0-85407 GCF_022664405.1 Micrococcus luteus
TGATCGGGCACACCAAGGGTGACTCCCTGGAGACGATCAAGCATCTGATCGAGGACGAGCCGGGGCTGTGGACGGCCCAGGAGCCCTCCGAGGAGTCGGTGATCGAGCTGCTCGAGTCCCGTGAGGTCCCGTACACCACGTGGGCCGGTTGGCATGCTCTGGATGACCATGAGAAGTCCCTGGGTGCGCAGGCGACGCAGGCCGGTCCGGTGGCGCGGGAGCGGGTGAAGGTCGTGGACCGGGAGGAGATGACCCGCATCTCCCGGGAGAGCGTCCTCCTCGGCGCCGGAGGCTGAGTCCTCCCGTCGGGCGGATTCGCGGCCGCGGCGCGGCCCACCCCTCGCCCGCGCCGCGGCCCGCTCCCTACCGTGGTGCCCATGACCACCTTCGCCGCAGCCGAACGCGCCCGTCTCGCTGACCTCCTGCTCGAGAAGGGCCCCCACGCGCCCACCCTGTGCGGCGGCTGGAGCACCCGCGACCTCGCCGCCCACCTCTGGCTGCGGGAGAGCCGGCCCGACGCCTTCGCCGCCCTGTTCATCCCGCCGCTGTCCCGCCACCTCGACCGCCTGACCGCGGACACCAAGCGCCGCGACTACGCCGAGGTCGTGCGGGAGTGGGCCGCGGGCCCGTCGGCGCTGAACCCCATGCGGGCGGCGGACAGGCACGTGAACGCGGCCGAGCACTTCATCCACCTCGAGGACGTCCGGCGCGGCGAGTCCGCGACCGGCGGCTCGCTGCCCGCCCCGCGCCCGTTCTCCCCGGACGAGGAGGACGCCCTCTACCGCTCGCTGCGTCGCATGGCCCCGCTGTTCCTGCGCACGTCCACGGCGCCGGTGGTCCTCCAGGGCCCGGGTCGCGCCCCGGTCACCGTCACCCGTGGGGCCGTGGCGCTGCGGGCGCCCGTCACGGTGACCGGCGAGGTCGGGGAGCTCCTCCTCTGGGCCTCGGGCCGGGACGCCGTGCACGTGGAGATCGACGGCGACGCGTCGGCGGCCGTGCGCACCGCCCTCTGACGCGCTCCGGCCCCGCGGCCCCGGGCCGGCGCAGCGTCCACTACACTGGCGGGCACAGGCGTCGACCCGGCCATCACCGGCGAGCCTCCGGAAGAACGGGCCGCACGGCCCCAGTAGAACCGGACGGGTAAGCCCGTCACAGCAGTCATCAAGCGGCCGGCACCCCGGGGACCTCCCGACGCCGGCAAGCAAGGTGGTACCGCGTCCGCGGCCGGCCGGAGGGTCGGGCCCTCGGGCGTCCTTGCACGGAACCGACGCCCCGGACGCAAAGGACCCCCGTGTACCCCCTCGCCTCCTCCGCCCCTGACGGCCGCACCCCCGCCTCCCCGCGCTTCCCGGAGATCGAGCGCCGCATCCTGGCGTACTGGGACGAGGACGGCACCTTCCAGGCCTCGATCGACCAGCGTCCCACCCGGAACGAGGACGGCTCGCAGAACGAGTTCGTCTTCTACGACGGCCCGCCCTTCGCCAACGGCCTGCCGCACTACGGCCACCTGCTCACCGGGTACGTCAAGGACCTCGTGGCCCGCTACCAGACGCAGCAGGGCCGCCGCGTGGAGCGCCGCTTCGGCTGGGACACCCACGGCCTGCCCGCCGAGCTCGAGGCGATGAAGCAGCTGGGCATGACGGACAAGTCCGAGATCGAGGCCATGGGCATCGACACGTTCAACGACGCCTGCCGCTCCTCGGTCCTGAAGTACACGGACCAGTGGCAGGACTACGTGACCCGCCAGGCCCGCTGGGTCGACTTCGAGAACGACTACAAGACCCTCACCCCGGACTTCATGGAGTCCGTGATCTGGGCCTTCTCCGAGCTGCACCGCAAGGGCCTGACCTACCGCGGCTTCCGCGTCCTGCCCTACTGCTGGAACGACGAGACCCCGCTGTCCAACCACGAGCTGCGCATGGACGACGACGTCTACAAGATGCGCCAGGACCCCTCGGTCACCGTCACGTTCCCGATCACCGGCCTCCCGGCGGACCCCGCCCTCGTGCCCGACGGCGGCGCCGACGCGGCGCTCGCCGCGCACCTGGCCGGCGTCCACGTCCTGGCCTGGACCACCACGCCCTGGACGCTGCCGACCAACGCGGCCCTCGCCGTCGGCCCCCAGATCCAGTACGCCGTGGTGCCGGCCGGCCCCGAGGGCGCGACCGCGGACGGGGACCGCTTCCTCCTGGCCGTGGACCTGGTGGGCGCCCACGCCAGGGAGCTCGGCTACGCCGATGCCGACGCCGCCCGCGCCGCGGTCACCGAGACGATCCCCGGCGCCCGCCTCGGCGGCCTGGCCTACGCGCCGCTGTTCACGGACGTGTTCGACGCCCACCGCGGGGAGACCTTCACCGTCAACGGCCGTGACCTCGGCGTCGAGGGCGCCCACCGCATCCTCGTGGACGACTACGTCTCCACCGAGGACGGCACCGGCGTGGTCCACCAGGCGCCGGCCTACGGTGAGGACGATCAGCGCGTGTGCGAGGCCAACGGCATCCCCGTGCTGCTCTCCGTGGACTCCGGTGCCCGGTTCCTGCCGCTGTTCGCCCGCGAGGACGTCGGGCGCGGCGACCTGCGCGAGATCGCCGGCGTGCAGGTCTTCGAGGCCAACCGCACGATCATCCGCGCCCTGCGCGCCCTGGGCCGCGTGGCCCGCGAAGCCTCCTACGAGCACTCCTACCCGCACTGCTGGCGGTGCCGCACGCCCCTGATCTACCGCGCGGTGACGTCCTGGTACGTCAAGGTCACCCAGATCAAGGAGCGCATGCTCGAGCTGAACGAGGAGATCACCTGGATCCCCGGCAACGTGAAGCACGGGCAGTTCGGCACGTGGGTCGCCAACGCGCGCGACTGGTCCATCTCCCGCAATCGGTACTGGGGCTCGCCCATCCCGGTGTGGGAGTCCGACCACCCCGACTTCCCCCGCCAGGAGGTCTACGGCTCGCTCGCGGAGATCGAGGAGGCCTTCGGCCGCCTGCCGCGCAACGCCGAGGGCGAGGTGGACCTGCACCGCCCGTGGGTGGACGACCTCACCCGCCCCCACCCGGACCCCGAGGCCGCCGCGGCGGGTGCGGTCATGCGCCGGGTCGAGGACGTGCTGGACGTCTGGTTCGACTCCGGCTCCATGCCGTACGCCCAGGTGCACTACCCGTTCGAGCGCGCGGACTGGTTCCCCACGCACAACCCGGCGGACTTCATCGTGGAGTACATCGGCCAGACGCGCGGCTGGTTCTACACCATGCACATCCTGGCCACGGCGCTGTTCGACCGGCCGGCGTTCTCCAACGTGATCTCGCACGGCATCGTGCTCGGCTCGGACGGGCAGAAGATGTCCAAGTCGCTGCGCAACTACCCGGACGTCACGGAGGTCCTGGACCGCGACGGCGCGGACGCCATGCGCTGGTTCCTCATGGCCAGCCCCATCCTGCGCGGCGGCAACCTGATCGTCACGGAGGAGGGCATCCGCGAGGGCGTCCGCCAGGTGCTGCTGCCGGCGTGGAACGCGTACCACTTCTTCACCCTGTACGCGAACACCGCGCACGACGGCGGCGCCCGCCCCGAGGGGTACCGCGCGCAGGAGCGGCACACCGCCGAGGACCCCCTGGACCAGTACATCCTGGCCGCCGCGGGCCGCATGCTGCGGGAGGTCAAGGCCGGCCTGGACGCCTACGAGGTCTCGGACGCCACGGACGCGCTGCGCGGCTTCATGGACACGCTGACCAACTGGTACATCCGCCGGTCCCGGGAGCGGTTCTTCGACGAGGACACCGTCGCCTTCGACGTCCTCTACACCGTTCTCGAGGCCTTCACCCGGGCCGCCGCACCGCTGATGCCGCTGATCGCCGAGGAGATCTGGCGCGGCCTCACCGGTGGCCGCTCGGTCCACCTGACCGACTACCCGGACGCCGACCTGTTCCCCCACGGGCCCGAGGCGGACTCCCTCGTGGCCCGGATGGACGCGGTGCGCCGCATCAGCTCGGCCGGCTCGGCCCTGCGCAAGGGGGCCGGGCGCCGGGTGCGCCTGCCGCTGCCCCGCCTGTCCGTCGTCGTCCCGGACGCGGCGGGCCTCGAGGGCACCTACGCCCGCATCGTGGCGGACGAGCTGAACCTCAAGGACGTCGAGCTCACCGAGCTCTCGGAGGAGGCGATCGCCCGCTACGGCATCGGCACGGAGCTGAAGCTGAACTTCCGCGAGCTCGGCAAGGCGTTCGGCAGGCAGGTGCCGCTCGTGAAGCAGGCGGTCGACGCCGGCGCGTACGAGGAGACGGCCGAGGGCCTGGCGGTCACGCTCGCCGACGGCGAGACCGTGACACTGGCCCCCGCGCTCTACGAGCTGCGCACCGTCTCCACCGGCGCCCCCGAGGGGACCGCGGTGGGCGTGCTGCCCGGCACCGCCGGCTTCCTCGTGCTGGACACCGAGGTCTCCGCGGAGCTGGCCGCCGAGGGCACCGCCCGGGACGTGGTCCGCGCCGTCCAGGCGGCCCGCAAGGACGCCGGCCTGGACGTCTCCGACCGCGTGCGCACGCGGATCGAGGGCCCCACCGCCGTCGTGGCGGCGCTCGAGGCCCACCGCGGCCTCGTCGCGGAGGAGACCCTCACGGTGGACCTGGAGCTCGTGGACTCCGGTGCGGCCGACCCGCGCAAGGACCCGGCCGACGACGCCATGAAGACCGTGGCAGTCACCGTCGCGAAGGCGGACGCGTGATGCGCGGGGACGCCCCGGGTACGGTCGAGGAGGTCTACCGGGACCTGCTCGCCCGCGCCCCGGAGAACAAGATGCAGCCGCGGCTCGAGCCGATGCGGCGCGTGCTCGCGCTGCTCGGCGACCCGCAGCACGCGGCCCCGGTGATCCACCTGACCGGCACCAACGGCAAGACGTCCACGGCGCGGATGGTCGAGGCCGTCCTGCGCGCCTACGGGCTGCGCACCGGGCGCTACACCTCGCCGCATCTGCAGCGTGTCACGGAGCGGATCAGCATCGACGGCGCCCCGGTGGCCGACGAGACCTTCGTGCGCGTGTGGGGGGAGATCCTCCCGATCGTGCAGACCGTGGACGCGGAGCTCGAGGCCGCGGGCGAGGTCCCGCTGACGTACTTCGAGGCGGTCACCACGCTGGGCTTCGCGGTGTTCGCGGACGAGCCCGTGGAGGTCGTCGTCCTCGAGGTGGGCCTCGGGGGCGTGACGGACGCGACCAACGTCGCGGACGCCGTCGTCTCCGTGGTCACCCCCATCTCCCTGGACCACACGGACCTGCTGGGGGAGACCGAGGCCGAGATCGCCGAGGAGAAGGCCGGCATCATCAAGCCCGGCGGCGCCCTCGTCTCCGCCGCCCAGGAGCGCGACGCCGCCCAGGTGCTGCTCGAGGCGGCGCAGGCGGCCGACGTGCCGTTCCGCTTCGAGGGCGTCGAGTTCGGCGTGCTCGAGCGCTCCCTGGCCGTGGGCGGCCAGCAGGTGTCCGTGCGTGGCCTCGCGGCCGAGTACCGGGACCTGTTCCTGCCGCTGCTCGGGGAGCACCAGGCGCAGAACCTCGCGGTGGCCGTGGCGGCCCTGGAGATGTTCCTGGGCGGCGGCGAGCGACCGCTGGACGAGGAGCTGCTGCGCGAGGGGCTGTCCCAGGTCACCTCGCCCGGCCGGCTCGAGGTGCTGCGCACCGCCCCCACGCTCATCGTGGACGCCGCCCACAACCCGGACGGCGTGCGGGCCACGGCCCGTGCGGTGCAGGAGGCGTTCGGCTTCACCCGCCTCTCGCTGGTCGTCGGGATCCTCCAGGAGAAGGACGCGCCGGGCATGCTCGCGGCGCTCTACCGGGCGTTCGGCGACGACGTGGAGGACCTCGCGGTGACGCAGTCCTCCTCGGCCCGCGCCATCCCGGCCGGGGAGCTGGCCCGCATGGCCGTCGACGCCGGCTGGCCCGAGGACGACGTGTACGCCACCGAGTCCGTGCCGGACGCCCTCGAGTGGGCGGTCGGCCGCGCGGAGGCCCTCGAGACGAGCGCGGACGAACTGGCCTCCGGCACCGGCGGCGGCGTGCTCGTGCTCGGCTCGATCACCCTGGCCGCCGAGGTCCGCACCCTCGTGGGCGAGCCCCGCCATGCCGGCCCCGTCACCGTGGCCGCCCGCGGCCTCGACCCCGCCGACCTGCTCGACGCCGTCGGGCTGGCGGACGCCGACGAAGACGATCTGGACCCGGAGATCCTCGAGCTGCTCGAGGACCGCGACGACGCCGGCGCCCGCCGCCGGCCGGAGGAGGACCGATGACCCCCGACCAGCCGGAGACCGGAGGCGCCACGGAGCAGGGGCGCTTCGGCGACGAGCCCTGGCGCCCCGAGCGCGAGACGCGAGCCCAGCGGCAGTGGCGCCCCGGCACTCGCCGGCGCCGACGCTCCGTGCGCGCCCTGTTCACCTCCACGATCCTCATGCTCGAGGCGGTGCTCATCTTCTTCCTCGGACTCATGCTGTTCGGCATGCACCGGGACGAGCCGGGCGCCTGGTGGTTCGTGGCGGGCTACTCCGCGCTGGCCGTCGTCGCGGTGCTGACCTGCGCCCTGGTGCGCAAGCCCGTCGGCATCGCGATCGGCTGGGCGATCCAGGCCGTCCTGCTGGCCTCCGGCTTCTGGGAGTACTCGATGTTCGTGGTGGGGGCCCTCTTCGCGCTGACGTGGGCGTACGCCGTGATCAAGGGCGGTGCCATGGACGTCGAGAACGCCCAGCGCGACCGCCTCGAGGCCGCCTGGGAGGCCGAGCACGGACGCTGAGTCCCGGGCCCCACTAGGGTGGAGCGGGAACCGGGCCGCGCTCGCGGCCGTCCGACGACGCTAGGAGCACACCCCATGACGCACCACACCGAAGAGACCCTCGTCCTCATCAAGCCGGACGGGGTGGCCCGCAACCTGGTCGGCGAGATCCTCGCGCGCATCGAGCGCAAGGGCTACGTGATCGCCGACCTGAAGATGCTCACGCCCACCCGCGCCATGTTGGAGCGCCACTACGAGGAGCACCAGGGCAAGCCGTTCTTCGAGCCGCTGGTGGCGTTCATGGCCTCCGGCCCCGTGGTGGCCGCGCGCGTCACGGGCGATTCGGTGATCGAGGGGTTCCGCTCGCTGGCCGGCAAGACCGACCCCACCGTGGCCGCCCCGGGCACCATCCGCGGCGACCTGGGCCGGGACTGGGGCGAGGCCGTCCAGAAGAACCTCGTCCACGGTTCGGACTCGACCCTTTCGGCCGAGCGCGAGCTCGCGATCTGGTTCGGCTGAGCCCGTTCCGGGCCCGCACGACGGCGGCCGGTCACCCTGGTGGGGTGACCGGCCGCCGTCGTCGTGTCCGGTGGGGGAGCTTAGGCTCAGTCGATCCCGACGACCCCGAGGCCCAGTTCCAGCAGGATCGAGGCGAACACCAGGACGTAGAGGAGCACGATCACGGGCCAGGCCAGCTCCCGGGCGAGGCGGACGAGACCGGCCGGGGCCGGCAGCGTGCCGGTCTGCAGGTTCCGGGACGTCACAAGCACGAGCTGGGCGATGACCATGGCCCACACGATCATGCAGTAGAGGCAGAGCGTGCCGATGCTGTAGACGGCCGAGTACCAGAGCCACACGCAGAACGCGAAGCCCGCCAGGATCCCCGCGTTCATCAGCAGCCAGTACCAGCGGGCGAAGCGGGCGCCGGCGAGCAGGGACATCCCCACGGTGATGAGCACGGAGAACGCGACCACGCCGATGTACGTGTTCGGGAAGCCGAAGGTGTGGGCCTGCCACGACTGCATCACCTGGCCGCAGGACACCCACGGGTTGAGGTCGCAGGACGTGCGGTGCGTCGGGTCCGCGGTGAGGAGGGTGCGCTCGACGATGATGATGATGGTGGCCGTCAGCGCCACGAGCGAGGTGATCAGGAGCAGCGCCGCCGTGCCCGCGGGCCGGGCGTACCAGGTGAGCCGGGCCTCCTCGGCGGGGATGTCGTCGGCGGGGGAGAGGCGGACGTCGTCCGTCAGCGGGGTCGCAGGCATGGACACGATTCTAGGCGCGTGCCCGGGGCGGATGTGAGAGAATCGGCCCTGGCCGTCCCGTGGCCACACCGCGGGGCAGCCCGCTGCGCGCCCGACGTCGGGCCGCCGCCGAGGCGCCCCCGCGTCGAGCATCGTGCGGGAGGTGGACGCCGGGCTTCGCCCGTGCGCGTCCGTGCGCCGGCCGGCGGACGGCACGTGACGCCCAGGCCCCGATCTCGAGGGCGCAGCGGTTCCGCGCCGGGCCCTGACGGTCGACGCGGTCCACCCGATGACTTCTCGGAGTCCGCCTCCCGGCGCACCCGTGGCGCACGGCGCCCGGGGCAACGCGGCCGGCGGCGGACGCGGACACGCCGGGCGGCGGCGAGTGTGGCGTCGTCGGTCGGCGGGAGGTGCTGCCATGGCGGCCAACAACGAGGACACGACCCGCGCAGACGAACGCGTGGAAGAGACGGCCGAGCAGGCCGTGACGCAGACCGCGGCGGACACCGCCGACGGGGCGGAGCCGGAGCGGACCGCCGCGTCCGACGACGCCGCGGACCCGGCCGAGGAGCCGAGCGCGCCGACGCTGCAGGTCGACCCGACCGACCCGTTCGCCGTGCCGGCGAACCTGATCGAGGTCCTGCGCACCGAGACCACGTCCCGGCAGCGCTCCGAGGACGAGGACGCCGGAGAGTCCGAGGACCGGGCCGAGGGCGCCGTGGTCTCCCGGCGGCGCCGCCGACGCCGCCGCGGTGAGGTGGACATGGAGCTCGACGGCGGCGAGGCCGGCGATCCCGAGCACACCGTCACCCGCGTGCGCGCGCCGCGCCAGGCCGTCGGCACCGCCTCGGACACCGTCCAGAGCGTCAAGGGATCCACCCGGCTCGAGGCGAAGCGCCAGCGCCGCCGCGACTCCCGCTCGGGCGGGCGTCGCCGCACCGTGATCACCGAGGCCGAGTTCCTGGCCCGCCGCGAGGCCGTGGACCGCAAGATGCTGGTGCGCCAGCGCGACCAGCGCATCCAGATCGCCGTGCTCGAGGACGGCGTGCTGGCCGAGCACTTCGTCTCGCACACCACGCAGGACTCGATGATCGGCAACGTGTACCTGGGCAAGGTCCAGAACGTGCTGCCGTCCATGGAGGCCGCGTTCGTGGACATCGGCCGCGGACGCAACGCCGTGCTCTACGCGGGCGAGGTCAACTGGGACGCCGCCCAGCTGGACGGCAAGCCGAGAAAGATCGAGAACGCGCTCAAGTCCGGCGACACCGTGCTCGTCCAGGTCACCAAGGACCCGGTGGGCCACAAGGGCGCCCGTCTGACCAGCCAGGTCTCCCTGCCCGGCCGCTACCTCGTGTACGTGCCGGGAGGCTCGATGACCGGCATCTCCCGCAAGCTGCCGGACGTGGAGCGCTCGCGTCTGAAGAAGATCCTCAAGGACCACCTGCCGCAGGACGCCGGCGTGATCGTGCGCACCGCGGCCGAGGGCACCTCCGAGCAGGAGCTGCAGAACGACATCAACCGTCTGCGCGCCCAGTGGGAGGGCATCCAGGAGAAGGCGTCCGGCACCAAGGTGCTCGCCCCCGAGCTGCTCTACGCCGAGCCGGACCTGACCATCAAGACGGTCCGCGACGTCTTCAACGAGGACTTCTCCGCCATGCTCGTGCAGGGCGAGGCCACGTGGGACAACATCGAGGCCTACGTGACCTACGTGGCCCCGCACCTGCTGGGCCGTCTGCACCACTGGGTGCCGGAGGACCACGACGGCGAGGACCTGTACGCCACCCACCGCGTGGACGAGCAGCTCCACAAGGCGCTCGAGCGCAAGGTGTACCTGCCCTCCGGCGGCTCGCTCGTGATCGACCGCACCGAGGCCATGACCGTGGTGGACGTGAACACCGGCAAGTTCACGGGCTCCGGCGGCAACCTCGAGGAGACCGTCACCAAGAACAACCTCGAGGCCGCCGAGGAGATCGTCCGGCAGCTGCGCCTGCGGGACATCGGCGGCATCATCGTCATCGACTTCATCGACATGGTGCTCGAGGCCAACCGCGACCTCGTGCTGCGCCGTCTCGTGGAGTGCCTGGGCCGGGACCGCACGAAGCACCAGGTCGCCGAGGTGACCTCGCTCGGCCTGGTCCAGATGACGCGCAAGCGCATGGGCACCGGGCTCGTGGAGGTGTTCTCGGAGACCTGCGAGCACTGCGCCGGCCGCGGCATCATCATCAAGGACACCCCCGTCGAGCGGGGCCGCTCCGGCGGTGAGCAGCGCGGCGAAGCGGAGGGCCGCCGTCGTCGCCGGCGCCGGGGCAACGGCGAGGGCGAGCACGCCCACGCCGCCGCGGCCACGACGACGGGCGCCGAGCACGTCGACTCCGAGGACGAGCGGCAGCGCCGTGAGCGGGCCGAGGCCGCCCGGGTCGCCCTGCACTCGATCGCGAAGGCCTCCGGCAAGGTGGCCGAGGACGAGACCCCCGCCCAGGAGTCCGCCCCCGCCGAGCAGGAGTCCGCCCCCGCCGAGGACTCCGCGGCCGAGGCCGTCGAGGCCGCGTCGGCCGGGCCCGCGGAGGCCGGGCAGCCGGCCGGGACGGACGAGGAGGAGACGCCGCGTCGCCGGCGTCGTCGGGGCCGCCGCCGTGGCCGGGGCCGCACCGAGGAGTCGGGGGACACCGGCGCCGAGGTCGCGGGCTCTGAGGATGCCGCGCGGTCACACGACGACGGCCCCGCCGAGTCCGCCGATCAGCCCCGTCAGACGGAGGAGGAGGCCGAGCCGGCCGCCGCCGAGGCCCCCGAGCACCAGGACCCGGTCGCGCAGGCCGAGGAGGCCGAGTCCCCGGAGGACGCGGACGCGCAGGACGACCGTCCCCGCCGGTCCCGGCGTCGTCGGGGTGGCCGTGGGCGGTCCCGGCGGGACGGCGAGGCGGCCTCGACCGAGACCGACGCCGAGGACCAGGGCGCGGAGCGCGCGACGCCGTCGCGGCACGACGCCGCGGACGCCGAGTCCTCGGCGGCCGCGCCCGCGGAGGACGCATCGGAGCCGGTCGAGGATGCCTCGGCGCCCGTGCCCGCCGAGGATGCCCTGGCGCCCCGGCGCCGCCGGTCCCGCCGGGCCTCGAGCGACGGCGTCGTCCGTCCGGCCGCCGGTGCGGACGCGTCCGCCGAGCGGACGGCCGACCGCACGGACGCGGCTCCGGTGGAGGCCACCGAGCCCTCGCCCGAGGAGTCCACGGACGCCACCGAGGTCCACGAGCAGCCCGCCGCCCCGGCCGCCGTCGAGGAGGCCGTGATGGTGGAGCCTGCGGCGACCGAGCCGACGGCGGAGCCCACGGCGGACGCGGACCAGGCGTCCGCCGCGGACGCCCCGACCGAGGCCCAGGCGGCCCCGGCGCCTGGATCGCCGCGCCGGCGCTCGCGTCGTGCCGTGTCGTCCGACGGCGTCCACGTCCAGGTCCAGGCCGCGCCCGGCGGCGCCCAGGGCGGCCGCTTCACGGCGGCCGTGGCCGAGGCGTCCACCCCCGCCGAGCCGCAGGGTGCCGCCCCGGTGATGCTCGGCGTCGGCGTGAAGGCCGCCGACCTGGCCCGTCGCGGCCGCTGACCGTCGTCGGTGCCGCCGCCCCGGGCCTGCCCCGGGCGGCGGCGACGCGCCGACACGCCTCTGTTTGGTCCGGATGCCCGGCAGCGAGTATGCTGGACCATCGGTGTTCACCGCCCGCACGCTCCCGCATGTCCCGGTGAGGGACCGCCGGACCCGGACGCAGCCGCGGTCGAGGTGCGGGCGAGCAGAACCCGATCTGATCCATTGAAACGTCGAGAGAAGTGAGTCCCAAGTGGTGTACGCGATTGTCCGCGCTGGCGGCCGCCAGGAGAAGGTTTCCGTCGGAGACCTCGTTACCCTTGACCGCGTTCCCGCTGAGACCGGTGGCTCCGTCGAGCTGCCCGCTCTGATGCTGGTGGACGGGGACGAGGTCAAGGCTGGCGCCGATGCCGCCGGTGTGAAGGTGACCGCCGAGGTCGTCTCCCACTCCCGTGGCAAGAAGGTCGTCATCATGAAGTACAAGAACAAGACCGGCTACAAGAAGCGCCAGGGCCACCGCTCTGAGCTGTCCACGGTCAAGATCACCGGGATCGCCTGAGCCGTCACCGGCACCGGCGAAACCGAGCATCCGAGAGGTTAGGCAACAGCAATGGCACATAAGAAGGCCGGCAGTTCCTCGAAGAACGGCCGCGATTCGAACCCGCAGTACCTCGGCGTCAAGCGCTACGGCGGTGAGGACGTCAACGCCGGCGAGATCATCGTCCGCCAGCGTGGCACCAAGTTCCACCCGGGCCGCAACGTCGGCCGCGGCAAGGACGACACCCTCTTCGCGCTGTCCGCGGGCTCCGTGGCCTTCGGCCAGCGCCGCGGCCGCAAGGTCGTGGACATCGTCCCCGCCGCGGAGTGATCTGACACTCGTGCGGTCTGCGTGCGGACCCTCGCCCGGCGAGGACACCCGCACCCCCTGACGCCCCGGCGGGGGCGGGCCCGGCATCCACCGGACCCGCCCCCGCCGTCGGCGTCTCCGGCCCCTGGGCCGTCTGAGTCCGATCCCTCCAGCCCCTAGGAGCACTCCCATGGCAGCCTTCGTGGACCGCGTGGTCCTCCACCTCACCGCCGGCAACGGCGGGCACGGGTGCGTCTCCGTGCATCGCGAGAAGTTCAAGCCCCTGGGTGGCCCCGACGGCGGCGACGGGGGCGACGGCGGCGACATCACCCTCGTGGTGGACTCGCAGACCACCACGCTGCTGGACTACCACCACGCCCCGCACCGGTCCGCTGAGAACGGCCAGCCGGGCATGGGCGACCACCGCGAGGGCAAGAACGGCCAGTCGCTCGTGCTGCCCGTGCCGGACGGCACGGTGGTCAAGGATGAGCAGGGCAACATCGTGGCCGATCTCGTGGGGGAGGGCGCGACCTACGTCGCCGCCGCCGGCGGTCAGGGCGGCCTCGGCAACGCGGCTCTGGCCTCCGTGAAGCGCAAGGCGCCCGGCTTCGCGCTGCTCGGCCTGCCGGGGGAGAGCCGGGACCTGACGCTCGAGATCAAGACCGTGGCGGACGTCGCGCTCGTGGGCTTCCCCTCGGCCGGCAAGTCCTCCCTCATCGCTGCCCTGTCTGCGGCCCGTCCCAAGATCGCGGACTACCCGTTCACCACGCTCGTGCCCAACCTCGGGGTCGTGCAGGCCGGCGACGTGCGCTTCACGGTGGCCGACGTCCCGGGCCTGATCCCCGGTGCCTCGGAGGGCCGCGGCCTCGGCCTGGAGTTCCTGCGCCACGTCGAGCGCTGCGCCGCGCTCGTGCACGTCCTCGACTGCGGCAGCCTCGAGTCCGACCGCGACCCGATCGCCGACTTCGAGGCCATCGAGGCCGAGCTCGAGGCCTACGCGGTGGAGCCCGTCTTCTCCCAGGGCGGGGAGGGCGTCGTACCGCTGAACGAGCGGCCCCGCCTCATCGCCCTGAACAAGACCGACCTGCCCGACGGCGCCGCGATGGCGGACATGGTCCGCGACGAGCTCGAGGGCCGTGGCCTGCGGGTCTTCGACATCTCCGCGCTGGCCCGCGAGGGCCTGGACGCCCTCAAGTACGCCATGGCCGAGCTCGTGGCGGAGGCCCGTTCCCGGGTGGTCGAGCCCGCGCCGGCCGCGCCCGTCGAGGTGCCGCGCCGGCATCGCCGCCGTGGCGAGCGGGCCGAATTCACGATCCGCCGCGAGGAACGCAACCTCGAGCCGCTGTTCCGCGTGCGCGGCGAGAAGCCCGAGCGGTGGGTCGCCCAGACGGACTTCCAGAACGACGAGGCGATCGGCTACCTTGCGGACCGGCTCCAGCGGGCCGGCGTCGAGGACGGCCTGTTCAAGGCCGGTGCGAGGCCGGGCGACGCCGTCGTGATCGGCGACGACGTCACGGGCGTCGTCTTCGACTGGGAGCCCACGCTGTCCGCGGGAGCCGAGCTGCTCGCCGGGCCCCGTGGCACCGACCTGCGGCTCGACGAGCGCACCCGCGCGACCCGCGCGGAGAAGCGCGCCGAGCAGGATGCCCGCCGGGCCGCCCGTGCGGCGACCCGGGCCGAGATGGAGGCCGAGCGACGCTCCGGCCTGTGGACCGACACCGACGATCGAGAGGGATGATCCATGTCCGTGCGGCGCACCGTCGTCACCCGCTATCCGACCCCCGCCACGCGCGGCTCTGAGGACCCGCAGGCCAACCCCGTGACCTCGCGGGAGACGATGCAGGCCGCACGCCGAGTGGTCGTGAAGATCGGCTCGTCCTCGTTGACCACCCCGGACGGCCTGGACGTGGCGGCCATCGACCGGCTCGTGGACGTCCTCGCCGCCGAGCGGCAGAAGGGCACCCAGGTGGTGCTCGTGTCCTCCGGTGCCGTCGCGGCCGGCTTCCCCCACCTCGGGCTGGGCCGACGCCCCAAGGACACCGCCACCCAGCAGGCCTCGGCGGCGGTCGGCCAGAGCAAGCTCATGGCGCACTACACCACGAGCTTCGGCCGGCACGACACCGAGGTGGCCCAGGTGCTCCTGACCGCCGAGGAGCTCATGCGGCGCACCCAGTACACGAACGCGCACCGCGCCCTGTCGCGGCTGCTCACGCTCGACGTGATGCCGATCGTGAACGAGAACGACGCCGTGGCCACGCGCGAGATCCGCTTCGGCGACAACGACCGCCTCGCGGCCCTCACCGCCAACCTCTGCAAGGCGGACCTGCTGGTCCTGCTCTCGGACGTGGACGCCCTCTACACGGGCCACCCCTCCCACCCGGACGCGCGGCGCATCCCGGAGGTCGCCTCGGACGACGATCTGGCCGGCGTCGACGTGCGTGTGCCCGGTTCCGCGGGCGTGGGCACGGGTGGCATGGTGACCAAGGTGGACGCGGCCGGCATCGCGGCCACCACCGGCATCCCGACCCTGCTGACCTCGGCCGCCAATGCGGGCGCCGCCTTCGCGGGGGAGGACGTGGGCACGTGGTTCTCCGCCACCGGCCGCCGCCGGTCCGCCCGCGCGGCGTGGCTCGGCCTCACGGCGGAGGTCCGGGGTCGGCTCATCATCGACGACGGCGCGGTGGCCGGGGCGATCGACCGCGGCCGCTCCCTGCTGGCCGCGGGCATCACCGGCTGCACGGGCGCCTTCACGCCGGGCGACGTCGTCGAGATCGTGGATGCGCATGGCCGGGTGCGGGCGCGCGGCCTCGTGCAGTACTCCTCGTCGCAGCTGCCCGCCATGCTCGGGCGGACGACCGCCGACCTCCGCGAGGACCTCGGCGCGGGCTACGACGGCGTCGTCGTGCACGCCGACGACTGGGTGCGCCTGGCTCCGCCGCAGCGCTGACCGGCACGGGCTCCGGCCGAGTCGACGGACCGGGCCTCGTGCCTCGTCCGGGGCGCTCGATAGGCTGGCGGCATGCAGACCACCGAGAGCACCGCACCCCAGGATCAGTCCGGCCGCCAGGACGCCGAGGCGCCGACGCCCGAGGTCGAGGAGGCCGTCCGCCAGCGGGCCGAGTGGGCGCGTCAGGCCGTGCCCGAGCTGGCCACCGCCGGCCGCGCCCGCAAGGACGCCGTCCTGCGCCACATGGCCGAGGCCCTGCGCGCCAACGCGGCCGCGATCATCACGGCCAACCGCGAGGACCGCGGCCGCGGCCGCGAGGCCGGCACCTCGGCGGCCCTGCTGGACCGCCTCAAGCTGGACGAGGCGCGCGTCGAGGCGCTGGCCCTCGCCCTGGAGACCCTGGCCGGCCTGCCGGACCCCGTGGGCACCGTGGTCCGCGGCGGTCCGCTGCCCAACGGTGTGCGGATGAGCCAGGTGCGGGTGCCCCTGGGCGTCGTGGGCGCCGTGTACGAGGCCCGTCCGAACGTCACGGTGGACATCGCCGGCATCGCCCTGAAGTCGGGCAACGGCGTGATCCTGCGCGGCGGCTCGGCCGCGGAGTCCACCAATGCGGTCCTGATCCAGGTGCTGCGGGAGGCGCTCGTGGACCAGGGCTTCGACCCCAACATCATCCAGGGCATCGACGACCTCGGACGTCCTGGCGTCGCCGCCCTGATGGCCGCCCGTGGCGCGGTGGACGTCCTCGTCCCGCGCGGCGGCCGTGAGCTGATCCAGCGCGTGGTCCGTGAGGCCCGGGTGCCCGTGATCGAGACGGGTGAGGGCAACGTGCACCTGTACGTGGACGCCTCCGCACCCAAGCAGATGGCGGTGGACATCGTGCTCAACTCGAAGACCCACCGCACCTCCGTGTGCAATGCGGCCGAGACCCTGCTGCTCCACCGGGACGCGGAGGAGGTGGGCCGAGAAGTGCTGCGCGCCCTCACCCGTGCCGGCGTGCTGCTGCACGTGGACGAGGCCGCGCGGGCCTGGCTGCCCACGCTCGCCGACCGCGGCGACCACGCCCGGGACGCCGTGGACGCCACCGAGGAGGACTGGGGCACCGAGTACCTGGACATGGAGATGGCCGTGCGCGTCGTGGACTCCCTCGACCAGGCGATCGAGCACATCGGCCGGTGGTCCACGGGCCACACCGAGGCCATCGTCACGAACGACCTGGCCGCGGCCGAGCGGTTCATCACCGAGGTGGACGCCGCGGCCGTCATCGTGAACGCGTCCACGCGCTTCACCGACGGCGGCGAGCTCGGCCTCGGCGCCGAAGTGGGCATCTCCACCCAGAAGATGCACGCCCGCGGGCCCATGGGCCTGGAGGAGCTCACGACCACCAAGTGGATCCTGCGCGGCGACGGGCAGATCCGCCGCTGAGCCGGGCTACGATGGACACCAGGACCCCTTCGGCCCGGCCCCGGCCCGGCCGTCTGACCCGCTGCACCGAGGAGCATCCATGCTGAACACCTCCCTGATCCTGGCCGCCGCCGAGGGCCATCACGTCGTCAATGAGCTGCCGATGGACCCCATCTGGTACGGCCTGCTCGTCTTCGCGCTGCTGATGGCCGCCCTGGCCGCCACCATGTCCATGCGCTCCCGCGCGCTGCGCCTGCCCGAGCCCACCACCGCGGTCCAGCACCACGGCACCGGCCGCGGCTCGCACACCTCCGGTCACTGACGTCTCACCGGCCCGCCGCGTCGTCGCCTCCGCCGGGGGCGACGCGGCGGGCCGTCCGTTCGTCTCCTGAGCGCATGACCGTCGCCTCCCGCACCCCCGTCACCGCGCCCGCCGCCGGGCGCGCTCGCCGTCCTCGCCTCGGCATCATGGGCGGCACCTTCGACCCGATCCACCACGGGCACCTCGTGGCCGCCTCCGAGGTGGCCGCCGAGTTCGAGCTGGACGAGGTCGTCTTCGTCCCCACGGGCCAGCCGTGGCAGAAGTCGGACCGGCAGGTTTCCCCGGCCGAGGACCGCTACCTCATGACCGTGGTGGCCACCGCCTCCAACCCCCGGTTCACCGTCTCCCGCGTGGACATCGACCGCCCCGGCGTGACCTACACCGTGGACACGCTGCGGGACCTGCGCCGCCTGCACCCGGACGCCGAGCTGTTCTTCATCACCGGCGCGGACGCCATGGGCCAGATCCTCACGTGGAAGGACGTGGACGAACTCTGGGACCTGGCGCACTTCGTCGGCGTCACCCGTCCCGGCCACGACCTCTCGGACATGGGCCTGGGCGCCGACGTGTCCCTGATGGAGATCCCCGCCATGGCGATCTCCTCCACGGACTGCCGGGAGCGCGTCCGCCGGGGCCGGCCCGTCTGGTATCTCGTCCCGGACGGCGTCGTCCAATACATCGCCAAGCACCACCTCTACGTCTCGGAAGAGGAGACCTCGTGACCGTTCCCCAGACCACCCTGGACGCCCTCACCACCGCCGCGGCCGCCGCCGCGGACAAGCTCGGCACGCACATCGTCGCGTTCGACGTCGCCGAGCGGCTCGGCCTGACCGACGCCTTCCTGATCGCCTCCGGCGCCTCGGAGCGTCAGGTCAACGCGATCGTCGACGGCGTCGAGGAGGCGCTGCTGAAGGACGAGCAGCTCAAGCCGCTGCGTCGTGAGGGCCGGTCCGACGGCCACTGGGTGTTGCTCGACTACGGGCACTTCGTGGTGCATGTCCAGCATCGCGAGGACCGCGAGTTCTACGCGCTGGACCGCCTGTGGAAGGACACCCCGGCGATCGACCTCGGCCTGCCGGAGGAGAGCACCCGCCCGGACGCGGCCACCCAGGACGACGGCGCCTCCGCCTCGCACGCCTCCTGAGCGCGGCCGCGAGATGCGCCTGATCCTGCTGCGTCACGGCGAGACCGACTGGAACGCCCTGGACCGCTACCAGGGGCACACGGACATCGAGCTGAACGCCGAGGGGGAGCGCCAGGCGCGCCGCGCCGCCGGCGGGCCCGTGGGCGACCTGATCGAGAACGCGGAGGAGCTCGTGGCCGTGTGCTCCCCGCTGGCCCGGGCGCGGCGCACGGCCGAGATCGTCCTCCAGGCCCGGGTGGGTGCGGCGTCCGTGGCCGTCGACCCGGAGCTGATGGAGCTGGCCGGGGGAGAGTGGGAAGGCCTGGAGCTCAGTGCCATCGCGGAACGCTGGCCGGACGAGCACCGCCTCTGGCGGGCCGAGCCGGCGCTCGACGCCGGCCCCGTCGGCGGGGACACCCTGCGCGGGGGCGGCGAGCGGGCCCTGCGTGCGCTGCGCGGACACGTGCCCTCGCACTGGGGGGACACCCCGCGCGACGGGGGCGCCCAGACTCTGCTCGCCGTGGCCCACGGTGCGTTGATCCGCGCGGCCACGGGGCTGCTCCTGCGTCACGAGGGTGAGGCCTTCGCGGCGATGGAGCGGATCGGCAATGCCCGCGCCGCCGTGCTGCAGGGCGCGTTCACTGCCGACACCGGGGCCGAGGGCTGGGGCGACTGGATCCTCGAGGGCTACAACATCTGAGGGCGCCTCGGCCCGGACGCCGATTTGGTGCCCGCGCGGGGACCGTGTACGCTGGTCGAGTTGCCAGCGAGGCGAACGGGCCGGAAACGGCGCGTGAACATCGCGGGCGACGCCCACATCTGGGGGTATGGCGCAGTTGGTAGCGCGTCTGCATGGCATGCAGAAGGTCAGGGGTTCGAATCCCCTTACCTCCACCAGTCAGAAGGCCCGGTCCGTACGGACCGGGCCTTCGTCGTCGTCGGACTCCCGTGCGGGGCCGGGAGGCGACCGCCGCCCCGCGACATCACCGCGGTTCTGCACTGCGGTGATGTCGCTCCGCCGCGGTCGGTGCGGGGGACACGCCGGGGTACGCGGCGCGCTCCACCGCCGTGAGCGCGGGTTCCACCGCACGGCCCTCCCGCGACGAGGCGACGGCGGCCTCCAGCACCGCCATCACGGCGACGGCCTGGTCGGGGGTGGCGGCGTCGCCGCTCGGGCGGCCCAGGATCGCGTCGCGCACGCCCGTGTAGGACCGCTGCTGAGCTCCGATCGGCGCGGGGACACGCTCGATGTTTCCCTCCCCGTCGTGCAGGAGGATCGGGCCCGGGTCGACGCCCCAGCCCTCGGCGCCGGGGAACAGGCCCGCGCGCAGCTGAGCCTCCTGCTGATCCGGCAGTTCCTTCACCGCGGTGCCACGCGTGCCGTGGACCGCGAAGCGCGGGCTGCCGCCGGCCACGAGCATCGACGCCTGCAGGACCACGCGCCGGCCCGGGTACTGCAGCACGCAGTGCGCCCAGTCCTCGACCGGGGCGCCCGGACGCAGGGCTGCGAGGTCGGCGTCCACGCGTTCGGGGACGCCGAAGAGCAGGAGCGCCTGGTCGACCAGGTGCGGGCCGAGGTCGAACCAGATGCCGCCCCCGGGCACCGCGGCTTCCCGCCAGCGGTCCCGGACGGTCGGACGGAAGCGGTCGATCCGGGACTCGAGGTGGACGACGTCCCCGAGCCGGCCGGAGCGGACGAGCTCGGCGATGCCCAGGAAGTCGCTGTCGAAGCGGCGGTTCTGGAACACCCGCAGCACCCGTCCCGTCTCGGCCACGAGGTCGCGCAGCTCTCGCGCCTCGGCGAGACTCAGCGTGAACGGCTTGTCCACCACCACGTGCCTGCCCGCCCTCAGGGCCGTGCGCGCGAGCGGCGTGTGCTGATCGTTCGGGGCGGCGATCACCACGAGGTCCACGTCGTGGCGCGCCAGGAGCTCGTCCACGTCAGGCACCACGACGACGTCCGGCAGGTCCGCGTGCACCGCGTCCGGGCGGCTCGAGACGACATGGGTGAGCGCGAGTCCCTCCGTGGCGTGAAGCAGGGGGACGTGGAACGTCTTCCCGGCGAACCCATAGCCGATCAGCGCGGTGGGGATCGGTGCGTCGGTGGGGGACATCGGGGGCCTCCTGGTGGGCGGTGGGCGTGGGGGTGTCTCCTGCACGCTAGGCCGTGGGGCCGCGTCGGTCCATCGACGCCGCCCAGCCGGTTTGCGCGGTTGCCGCGGGCCGGGTATCCTATCCAGGTGCTCCGGCCGGTCCGCCGGAAACGGAGTCACCACCCACCTGGGGGTATGGCGCAGTTGGTAGCGCGTCTGCATGGCATGCAGAAGGTCAGGGGTTCGAATCCCCTTACCTCCACCCGTCAGAAGGCCCGGTCCATATGGATCGGGCCTTCGTTGTCGTGACGGCGGGCTCGCCGTCGAGACCCGCCGGTCACGGCCGGGTTGTGGTCCAGCGTGGATCAGGCATCGGCGTCGCACAGCCCTTTCACGGCAGGCTCTGGGCGGACAGACTCGAAGCATCCCCACCCGTGGAGCCCGGAACACCGGTGCTGCAGAGGCGGGGGCAGCCGGTTCCGACCGGCCGACTCGGTGAGGAGCTGCCATGTCCGTCATCCGTACCCGTCGTCCCTCCCTCCGTCACCTGCCCGCCGCCGTCGCCGCCGCCGGCCTCAGCACCGCCGTCGCCCTCGCCGGCCCCGCCGCCGCCTGGGACGACGCCCACGGCCCCCAGGCCGGCTACTTCCAGGCCGTCGACCACGAGAACGTCACCACCGCCTTCTTCCAGACCTACGACGGCTACGACCCGGAGGACCTCACGCTCACGCTCACCCCGGTGGCCGAGGACGGCACCCGCCTGGAGGGCGGCCAGGAGGTCGAGTTCACCGCCCTGGACGTCATCGACGGCGGTGCGGTGGACGTCCTCGAGACCCGCCGCATGCTCGGCGCGGCCGGGGAAGGCCTCGTGCGGTACGACGTCGTGGCCGACGGACAGATGCTGAACATGGGCATCACGCTCCAGGCGGACGCCGACCTCGCCGACGATCAGGGTGCGGCCGTGCACGCCGTCGACGGCCCGCAGACGGCCGACCTCGGGGACCGGCCCCTGGTCTGGGACTCGGCCATGCAGTTGGCTCCCGGGGTGGCGGGCGCTGAGATCGTCCACCTGGTCGCCGCGCCGACGATGGAGGACGCCTACGCGGCGGTCGTGGCCGAGCCGGCCCACGGTGAGGTCTTCGCGTTCCGTGACTCGGAGCACTCCGAGCTCCGTGCCTGGTACATCCCCGACGAGGGCTTCGTCGGCACGGACACCTTCACCGTCGACTTCCACAGCGACCACGTCGCCCACGTCCAGACCGTCACCGTGCATGTCGGCGAGGAGATCTCCGCCGCGTACGACGGCTTCCTCGATGCCGAGGACGGCGTCCTCAACGGGAAGCCGCTCGACCTGACCGACCCGGACACCGCAGCGGCGCTCGCCGCGTTCCGGGGCGACGAGGCCGCCCCGGCTCCGGAGGATGAGGAGGAACAGCCCGCTCCGGTCGAGGACGACGCCGACGAGCAGCACACGACCCCGGACACCGTCGAGACGGGGCAGTCCACCGGCTGGTGGCTGGCCGGCCTCGGCGCCGCCGCCGCGGGGGTGCTGGTCGCGGCCCGCCGTCGTCTCGGCCTGACCCGCTGACGGCCCGCCGCACACGGCCCCGTCGACGCGCCGCCCCTCTCACACACAGGGGCGGCGCGTCCGTGCCGGCCTGACACGCGGCCGGCAGTCCGCGGGTCAGTCGCCGAGGCCCGCCAGCAGCAGGTCCAGTCCCTCCTCGAAGGGTGCGTCCGCATAGGGGTTCCGCGCCCCCGTCGCGCGCGTGCCCCCGCCCGCCCGGAAGGCCTCGGCGGCCGCGCCAAGCGCGGGCAGGCGCTCCTGCGCCCCCGCCACCTCGAAGATGTCGGCCGGAGCGTCGACGTCGTACGCAGACCCGTAGATGAACGACTCGAGCGCGATCACCCGGGCCAGCACCTGCTCCGGCGCCAGACCGGTCCGGGCCAGCACCGCGCACACCGTCTCGTAGACCCGCTGCGTCGACGGGGCTCCCTCGATCGGCAGGGTCGCGATGAGCGGGATCAGCGGCGGATGGGCCGCGAAGACGTCGCGGTAGGAGCGCGCCCACGCCCGCAGGGCGGCGACGACGGGCACCTCGCCCCGGATCGCGGCCTCCAGCTCGACGAGCGAGACCTCGCCCATCACGGCGTCCTGCAGCAGGACGAGCAGCTCATGCTTGCCGCTGATGTGGTTGTAGAGCGCGCTCGGCGCCACGCCCAGGCGACGGCCGACCGCCGCCATGGTGAGCCCTTCGTATCCCTCGGTGCGGGCGACCGCGAGCGCCGCGTCCGCGATCGCTTCGCGGCTCAGAGCGGGGGAGAGAGGTCGTCCGCGGCGTCGGCGCGCCCGGGGCGGTTCAGTGGTCTCGTCCATCCGGCCATTCTGACCCGTCGGACGGGCAGGAGGTGTCAGGCCGGCTACGGACCAGCCTTCCCTTCCCGGCGCGCGGCCCGTACAGTGAGCGCCGACACTCTAAATGAACGGCATTCACCCGGGCCCCGCCCGATGCCCCGTCCCCGCCAGAGGAGCACCCCATGACCACCGCCCCCGCCACCGCCGGCCGCGAGCGCCGGACGAGCGACGTCGTCGTGATCGGCGCCGGCCCGGCCGGCCTCATGGCCGCCCGCACCGCGAAGGCCCAGGGCCTGTCCGTCACCGTCCTGGAGGCTCGCCGGCGCGTCGGCGGCCGCACCTGGAACGGCCTGGTCGAGGGCGCCGACGGCAAGGACCACTTCATCGAGATCGGCGGCCAGTGGATCTCCCCGGACCAGACCCGCCTCATCTCCCTGGTGGAGGAGCTCGGCCTGCCGACGTTCTCCCGCTTCCGCGACGGTCGCAACGTCTACGTGGACCCGCGCGGAGAACGCCACGTCTACGACGGCCTCGACTTCCCGGTGGCCGAGAAGACGGACCGGGAGATGGATCGCCTGATCGCCAAGATCGACGAACTGACCGCCGAGATCGACGCCGCCGCCCCGTGGGAGCACCCGCGGGCCGCCGAGCTGGACAAGATCTCCTTCCGGCACTGGCTGGAGCAGCAGTCCGACGACCCGGAGGCCATCGACAACGTCTCCATCTACATCGCCTCCGGCATGCTGACCAAGCCCTCCCACACCTTCTCCCTGCTCCAGGCGCTGCTCATGTCCGCCTCGGCGGGGTCGTTCCGCAACCTGGTGGACGAGGACTTCATCCTGGACAAGCGCGTCGAGGGCGGCATGCAGTCCGTGTCCCTGGCCATGGCCGCCGAGCTGGGCGACGACGTCGTCCTCGGCCAGCCGGTGCGCACCCTGCGCTGGGCCGAGCCGGACCCGTCCACCGCGGACGAGAAGAACGGTGTGGCCGCAGACGTGCGCAACGGCGTGGCGCACGACGGCGCCGCCGGCGACGTCGTGGCGCTCACTGACGACTACGAGGTGCACGCCCGCTACGCGGTCCTGGCCGTCCCGCCGAACCTCTACAGCCGCATCTCCTTCGAGCCGCCGATGCCGCGCGAGCAGCAGATCGCGCACCAGCACATCTCCATGGGCCTGGTCATCAAGGTGCACGCCGTGTACGAGACCCCGTTCTGGCGCGAGGAGGGCCTGTCCGGCACGTGCTTCGGCGGCGGCCGTCTCGTCCAGGAGATCTATGACAACACCAATCGCGGCGAGAACCCGGCCGGCGGCGCCCCGGGCGAGGAGGACCCGCACGGCACCCTCGTCGGCTTCGTGTCCGACGTGTATGCGGAGCAGATGTGGGCCCTGCCGGAGGAGGAGCGCAAGGCCGCGATCCTCGGCGCCATGGCCGAGTACCTCGGCCCCCGGACTCTCGAGCCGATCGCGTTCTTCCTCTCGGACATGGCCGCCGAGGAGTGGACCCGAGGTGCCTACGCCACCAGCTACGACCTCGGGGGGCTCTCCCGCTGGGGCCACCT
The DNA here is from genome assembly GCF_022664405.1 of Micrococcus luteus. Taxonomy (NCBI): domain Bacteria; kingdom Bacillati; phylum Actinomycetota; class Actinomycetes; order Micrococcales; family Micrococcaceae; genus Micrococcus; species Micrococcus luteus. The sequence continues at coordinate 24,203 of NZ_JAKRLB010000013.1, forward strand.
CCAGAACCGACCGACCGGCCCCATCCACTACGCGTGCTCGGACATCGCCGCCGAGGGCTACCAGCACGTGGATGGCGCGATCCGCATGGGCGAGGCCGCCGCCCTGGCCATCGCCGAGCGGGAAGCCACCGACGCGGGGCAGCCCACCGGCTGACCGGCCCCACGGACAGGGACATCCTCATGAGCGCATCCACCCCACGACGCCGCGTCGTCGACAGCGAGGGACACGAGCACGTGTACCCGACCACCTCCGCCATCGAGCAGGTCAACCTCCTCAACCCGGGAGGAGTGAGCAACAAGGGGCTCCAGGCCGGCAAGGTCGGCCTGCTCGGGGCCGTGGTGATCGGCGTCTCCGTCGTCGCCCCCGCCTACACGTTGACCTCGGGCCTCGGGCCGACCATCAGCACCGTCGGCACCCACGTGCCCGCGATCCTGCTGCTCGGCTTCATCCCGATGCTCCTGGTGGCCCTCGGCTACCGGGCGCTGAATACACGGGTGCCGGACTCCGGCACGTCGTTCACCTGGGCCACGCACGCCTTCGGGCCGTATGTCGGGTGGATGGGCGGCTGGGGGCTCATCGCGGCCTCCGTGATCGTGCTATCCAACCTGGCGGCCGTCGCCGTCGACTTCACGTTCCTGCTGCTCGCCCAGATCACCGGGAGCCAGGCCATCGCGGACCTGGCCGGCAACCTGTGGGTCAACATCCCCCTGACCGTGGTGTACCTGGCCCTGGCCGGATGGATCTCGCACCGCGGCATGGAGACCACCAAGCACCTGCAGTACATCCTGGTGGCCTTCCAGATCCTGGCCCTCGGCGCGTTCGCCATCGCCGCCCTGACGCAGTCCTCCCGTGGTGCGGGCTTCGACCCCACCCCGGTGCAGCTGGACTGGTTCAACCCGTTCACCGCGGGCGACTTCAGTGTGGTCGCGGCCGGCGTCTCCCTGTCCATCTTCCTGTTCTGGGGCTGGGACGTGACCCTCACGATAAACGAGGAGACCAAGGACCCCGAGCGCACCCCCGGCCGGGCCGCCGCCGTCACCGTGTTCGTCATCATCGCCGTCTACATCCTGTCCGCCCTGGCCGTGATCTCCTGGGCGGGCATCGGCTCCGAGGGCCTGGGCGCGGGCAACCCGGACAACCAGGAGTCGATCTTCGCGGTCCTCGCCGGCCCGATCCTGGGCCCCTTCGCCGTGATCATGTCCAGCGCGATCCTCGTCAGCTCCCTGGCCTCCCTGCAGTCCACCATGGTCTCCCCGGCCCGCACCCTGCTGGCGATGGGCTTCTACCGGGCCGTGCCCGCGCGCTTCGCCGAGCTGAGCCCCCGGTTCAACAGCCCGGCCTTCGCGACCTGGGTGTGTGCGGGCTTCGCCGGCCTCTTCTACGTCGTCACGCGGCTGCTCTCCGAGAACGCCCTGTGGGACACCATCACCGCCCTGGGCCTGATGATCTGCTTCTACTACGGCATCACCGCCCTGGCCTGCGTCTGGTACTTCCGCCGCGAGTGGTTCACCTCGGTGGGCAACGCCCTCACCACCTTCCTGTTCCCGCTGATCGGCGGCCTCGTGCTGCTGGTGATGTTCTGCGTGACCGCGCTGGACTCCACCGACCCCGACTACGGCTCCGGCTCATCACTGTTCGGCGTGGGCACGGTGTTCATCCTGGGCATGGGCGTGCTGGCGATCGGCGTGGTACTGATGATGTGGACGCGGCTGCGCCACCCGGCCTACTTCCGTGGCGAGACCCTGCCGCAGACGGACTCGACCCGACCCATCCCGATCATCCGTCCGGACGACGACGGCACTGCCGTGGTCCGGGACCCGAACGAGAGGACCCACTCATGAGCACCCCCACCGGCTATCGCGTGCAGGACCCCAGCACCGACCAGGTCGTGGAGACCTTCCCCGCCCTCGCCGACGGTGAGGTCGACCAGCTGCTGGCCGCCGCCGAGACCGCCCAGCGTGCGTGGGCCGCCCGCCCCATCGAGGAGCGCGCCACCATCGTGCAGAGGGTCGCGGACCTCTTCGAGGAGCGCAAGGACGAGCTCGCGCAGATCATCGCCACCGAGATGGGCAAGCGCGTGACCGAGGGCGTCGAGGAGGCGGAGTTCAGCTCGGCCATCTTCGGCTACTTCGCGGACAAGGGCCCCACCCTCGCCGCGGACCGCCCCATCGAGACCTTCGAGGGCGGCCGCGCCATGATCCGCCACCTGCCCCTGGGTGTGCTGCTGGGCGTCATGCCGTGGAACTTCCCGTACTACCAGATCGCCCGTTTCGCCGCGCCGAACCTCATGCTCGGCAACGCGATCGTGCTCAAGCACGCCGAGATCTGCCCGCGCTCGGCCCTGGCCGTGCAGCAGATCATGGACGACGCCGGCGTGCCGGCCGGCGTGTACACCAACGTGTTCGCCACGCACGACCAGATCGCCGAGTTCATCGCCGACCCGCGCGTGGCCGGCGTCTCCCTGACCGGCTCCGAGCGGGCCGGCTCCGTGATCGGCGCGCTCGCGGGCCAGCACCTCAAGAAGGCCGTCCTCGAGCTCGGCGGCTCGGACCCGTACATCGTGCTCGACGCCGAGGACCCGGCCGAGGCCGCCCGCACCGCGTGGGCGACCCGCATGTACAACATGGGCCAGGCCTGCAACTCCAACAAGCGCATGATCGTCTCGGCGGACATCCATGACGGCTTCGTGGCCGAGCTGGTGTCCCTGGCCGAGGCCATGAAGCCCGGGGAGGCCGCCGACGAGGACCCGACGGTGTTCACCCCGCTGTCCTCGCGCGGTGCCGCCGAGGGCCTGGCCGAGCAGGTGGAGCGGGCCCGTCAGCAGGGTGCGACCGTCCACGTCGGCGGGACCGTCACGGACGAGGCGGGCGCCCGCTTCGCCCCGGCCGTGATCACGGGCGTCACCTCCGAGATGGACGCCTACCGCGAGGAGCTCTTCGGCCCCGTCGCCGTCGTCTACAAGGTGGAGTCCGCGGACGAGGCGCTCGCCCTCGCCAACGACTCCCAGTACGGCCTGGGCGGCGCCGTGTTCTCCCAGGACGAGGCTCAGGCCGAGCGGATCGCCCGGCAGCTCGAGGTCGGCATGGCCAACGTCAACACGCCGGCGGGAGAAGGGGCGGAGATCCCGTTCGGCGGCGTCAAGCGCTCCGGCTTCGGCCGCGAGCTCGGCCCGCTCGGCATGGACGAGTTCGTCAACAAGCAGATGTACTTCGTCCAGGACTGACACCCCACGACGACGACGGGCCCGCCTCCGGTGACCGGAGGCGGGCCCGTCCGCGTCCCGCCGGCGTGGCGGGCGCGATGGGTCAGCGACGCGCATGTCGCACAGCGGGTTCTAGGCTGGCGCGCCCTTGTCCTTTCATCCGGGGCGTGGCCATCATGGAGCGGATCCCCGTCGAGAACTGCAGAATCGAGATGTCTGATGTACCCCACCCCGATGACCTTCGACGTGGCGCGCGCCGGCCGCGCTCTCGCCCAGGTCAGTGTCCGCACCCTGGCCACCGCGGCCGGTCTCGAGAAGGAGCAGCTGCGCCGCTTCGAGAAGGGGCTGGCCGACCTGCGGGTGGACGAGCGTCTGCGTCTGGAGAAGGCCCTGCGGAAGTACGGCGTCGGGCTGGTCCCGGAGGACGAGTTCGGCGGCACGGGGGTCCGCCGGATCTTCACCGCCGAGAAGTCCCGGCGCCTCGAGGCCCTGGAGAACGAAGGCGGCCCCGCGTACGAGGACGACATCTGAGGCCTCTGCCGACAGGCGGACGGCCCCGCATCCCGGGCAGGGATGCGGGGCCGTCGTCGCCGGTCCGCCGGTGGCGGGGGCTCAGGCGGACTGCAGCGCCTTCGTGACCTCGCTCAGGCCCTCCTTGAGGAGGTCCTCACCGATGGTCAGCGGCGGCAGGAAGCGGACGACGTTGCCGTAGGTGCCGCACGTGAGCAGGATGACGCCGGTGGCGCGCACGGCCGCGGCCACGGTGGCGGTCAGCGTCGCGTCCGGCTCGCCGGTGGCGGGGTCCACGAACTCGATCGCCATCATCGCGCCGCGGCCGCGGACCTCGGCGATGCGGTCGTCGGCGTTCTGCGCGAAGTGCTCGCGGATGACCTGCTCAATCCGGCGGGCCTTCTCGAGGAGACCGTCCTCCTCGACGGCCTCGAACACGGCGAGCGCCGCGGCCGTGGCGACGGGGTTGCCGCCGTAGGTGCCCCCGAGGCCGCCCGGGTGCACGGAGTCCATCACCTCGGCGCGGCCGGTGACGCCGGAGAGCGGCATGCCGCCGGCGATGCCCTTGGCGGTCGCCATCAGGTCCGGCTCGATGCCCTCGGTCTCGGAGGCGAACCAGGCGCCGGTGCGGGCGATGCCGGACTGGACCTCGTCCGCGATGAACAGGACGTCGTTGGCCTTGCACCACTCGACCACGGCCGGCAGGAAGCCCTCGGCCGGGACGATGAAGCCGCCCTCGCCCTGGATCGGCTCCATGATCACGGCGGCCAGGTTGTCGGCACCGATCTGCTTCTCCAGCGCGGAGATGGCGCGCTGCGCGGCCTCGGCGCCGGACAGGCCGTCCCGCAGCGGGTAGGAGCCGGGCACGCGGTAGATCTCGGGGGCGAACGGTCCGAAGCTGTGCTTGTAGGGCATGGACTTGGCGGTCAGCGCCATCGTCAGGGTGGTGCGGCCGTGGTAGGCGTGGTCGAACGCGGCCACGGCCTGCTTGCCGGTGTAGGCGCGGGCCACCTTGACGGCGTTCTCCACGGCCTCGGCGCCGGAGTTGAACAGGGCGGTGCGGGTCTCGCCGGGGATCGGGCTGGTGCGGTCCAGCTGCTCGGCCACGGCCACGTAGCCCTCGTAGGGGGTGATCATGAACGAGGTGTGGGTGAACTGCGCGACCTGCTCCTGGACGGCGGCCACGACGCGCGGGTGGGAGGCGCCCACGGAGGTGACGGCGATGCCGGAGGCCAGATCGATCAGGCGGTTGCCGTCCACGTCCTCGAGGATGCCGCCCGCGGCGCGGGCCGCGTACACCGGCATGGTGGTGGCCACGCCGGCCGGGACGGCGCGCTTCTGGCGCTCGGCGAGCTCACGGGAGCGAGGGCCGGGCAGCTCGGTGGCCAGATGGCGGGTCTGCTCGAGGTCGGGGGTGGCGGTCATGGGGATGCCTCCTGGGGACGGCTCACGGGAGCGTGGACGACGGGTGGGCACGACGACGACGCGTCGGGCCGCGTCCTCCCATGGTGGGGCGTCGGGTCCATGCCGTCCAGTGATGATCTTGCATGGTGGCTATGCTCATTCGGCATGGAGGAGAAACTGCTCAGGGCCTTCGTCACGGTGGCAGAGGTCGGCACGGTCTCGGGGGCCGCGATCCGCCTGGATCTCGTGCAGTCCGCGCTCAGTCGGCAGCTGCAGCGGCTTCAGCGTGAGCTGCGCCTGCCCCTGTTCGCCCGGGTCGCCGGTCGGCTCGAGCTGACGACGGCCGGCGAGGCGTTCCTCCCGGTGGCGCGCGAGGTCCTCGTCGCCCATCGACGGGCGGAGCAGGCGGCCCGCGCGCTCGCCTCCGGTCGGCTCACGGACGTGGCCGTGGCCGCGCCGGGCACCACCCTCATCGACGTCGTGCTGCCGTTCGTGGCCACCTTCGGGGAGGAGGACCCGCGCCCGCGCGTCGCGGAGACCCAGCTGGACGACTCGCTGCTCGACGCCGTCGCGCGGCACGACCTCGTGGTGATGCCGACGGTGCCGCCGCCCTCCGTCGCGTCGCTGCCGCTGATGGACCTGCCGGTCTGGGCGTACGTCGCCCCGGGCCACCCCTGGGCGGGCCGGACGCGGGTGTCCCTCGACGACCTCGTGGCCCAGCCCATCGTCGCGCCCGCCCGCACCTTCATGGCGCGGCGCGTCCTCGACGGCGCCGTGGCCGTGGCGGGCCTCACGCCGCCGGCTCTCACCGAGGCGAACTCCGGGCGGGTGGCCCAGGCCCTGGTCGCGACGGGGGCGGGCGTCGCCGTCGTCACCGAGGACCCGGCCTTCGAGCTGACGCCGGTGCGGGTCATCGCGCAGGGGCGGGCGCTCGCGGTGCGACTGCACGCGGCGTGGCGGGAGGACCACTTCGCCACCGCGACGCTGGAGAAGATCGCCCGTCGGCTGCAGGCCTTCGTCCGGGACCGCTATGCCGAGCCCGGGGATGACGCGCCGCGCTGAGGCCGGAGCGCGTGAGACCATGCCGTCGTCGGACGCGGCCCCGGGCGGGCCGCGTCGATGCACACGAGGGGAGAACCCGGATGAACACCACCGTCCGACGCGCCCTGTGGGTGGTCCTGTTGCTGCTGTGCCTGAGCCTCGTGTTCCTCGCGCTGCGCGGGGTGCTGGCGGTCGGCGCCGTGCCGATCAGCGCTGCCCCCACCCTCAGCGCCACGGCGTCCGTGAGCCCGTCCTCTGCGGCAACCACGCGGGAGGCGGCGGTTCCCATCGAGACCCAGGAACCCGCCGGCGCACCCACGCCGTCCGAGGAGCCGACCCCCACCGAGGAGCCAGCCCCCGCCGCGGCCGCCCACCTCTCCGGCCCCGCCGCCCCGTGGGACGAGATCACGGCGACGCCCGTGCACGTGGACGTCCACCAGGACGGCGAGCAGATCGTCGGAGCGGGGATCGACCTCACGCAGTTGGACGAGGGCGGCGAACTGGACCCGGAGCCACAGACGGTCGGCTGGTACGGCCCGCCGCAGTGGGGCACCACGCCGGGGGAGCGGTCCCGGTACGCGGGGGTCCTGGCCGGGCACGTCGTCTACTACGGCGTGCGGGACGTGTTCTGGAACCTGGGCGACGTGCGGGCGGGCGCCGTCGTCGTGGTGACGTACGACGACGGCACGCAGGCCGCCTTCGAGGCGGACTCGGACGCGGTCTCGGTGGAGAAGGAGGCGCTCACCCAGGATCCGGCGAACCGCTGGGCCTGGGAGCCCGGGGGCGACGACGCGAAGGTCACGCTGATCACGTGCGACCTCGTGCCGGGCACCGGGATGGCCGGGAACGCCTTCAACAACTGGGTGGTGCAGGCCACCCGCGTCGCCTGAGGCCGCGGTGACCCCGGGGCAGGGAGGCCGGAGGGGTACCCTGGGGAGGCCGGGGCGGCCGACCGCGTCGGACCGCCATTGACCCCGTGACCGGGTGACGACCGCCGAGAGGACCTGCGCCCATGAGCCGAGCCGACATCGCCCCCGCCCGCGTGCGCCCCCGCCGCTGGAGCGTGGCCGTCGGAGGGGCGCTCCTGAGCATCACCCTGGCCACCGGCGGCTGCAGCGTCGCCGAGGAGCCCGGACAGACCGGTGGCACGGAGGCGGGGAACACCTACCTGGAGGGCGTGCTGGCCAGCCCCAGCCAGACGTCCGCCGACCCGCTCGCGGCGGACATCCAGTTCGCGGGTCTGCTGCTGCGCAACCACCGCGACGCGATCCAGCAGTCCGATCAGGTGCTGGGCAAGGACGGCGTGGACCAGGAGATCCGGGCCACCGCCGAACGGATGAAGTCCGAGCACGAGGAGCGGGCGGGCCGGCTCGAGTCGATGCTCGAGGGCTGGGGCGTCCCCTCGGATGACGTGCGCGGTGCGGGTGCCGAGTCGACCCCGTCTGCGCAGCCCGAGTCCACGGAGGACGCGGAGCCGACCCAGATCGTGGGCGACGAGCTGCGCGCCGGACTCCTGTCCGACCGGGAGAAGAACGTGCTGGCCGCCGCCGAGCCGGAGGAGGCAGGACGGATCTACCTGCTCCAGATGCGCCGCCTCTATCAGGGCGCGCTGACGATCTCCGCCACGGAGGCGGAGGACGGCTCGGACGACGCGGCGAAGGAGCTGGCCTCCAGCGTGGTCGAGGGCCATCGCAAGGAGCTGGAGAGTTTGGCCGCGACGCTCGGGGAGATGGGCGTGATCGGGTCGAGCGGGGCGCGCACGGCGGAACCGTCCGGGTTCACCGGCCCCATCAAGATCGAGGGCACCGGCGCGGACGGCGGCTCCGTCCCCTCGGACTTCGTCCCGGAGCCGCTGCAGCGGGTGCGCAGCTTCCGCGCCACCCAGAAGCCGGTGCTGCCGTCGTCGAGCTCGCCCAGTTCCTCCAGCGCGTCGGGCTCCGCCAGCGCGTCCGGCCGGGACGCCGAGGACCAGCGGGGGCGGGACGCCGCATCGGCGAGCCCGTCGCCCAGCCCGGCCGACACGGCGCAGGCCACCCCGCGCCCCTCCTCCGGGGCAAGCCCCTCGCCCAGCGCATCCCGCTGACGCGCGGCGCCGGCCGGCCCGATCCGCATCGCGCGTCGCCGTGACCGAGTCGATAGCGCTTCGTCACCGGATGGTGACCCGCCTCACGTCCGTGCGGCGTAGATTCGTGCCGACGCGGCGAGTGCGGCATCCGGTCGACCTCGGGCGTCCGAGCCGGAGAACCCTTCAGCCCGTCGCAGCACCGCACCCCTGGAGGAGCACGATGCGCACCGCCCGACCGACCCGCCTTGCCGCCGCCCTGGGCGCCGGCGTCCTTCTCACCGGCCTGGGGGCGACCCCTGCCCTCGCCTCACCCGCCCACCCCGCTGGATGGACCGCCGAGCACGGCCTGCCCGGCGGATCCTTCCTCGTGGCCAGCGCGGAGGGTGAGACCGGTGCCTCCTTCGGCACCGAGTTCGAGGTGGACGAGTCCGACGTCCGCCTGACGGTGGCTCCGGTGCTGGAGGGGGAGGCCCGCGGCGCCGAGACCGAGGTCCCGTTCACGTACGACGACGAGTTGGAGCGCGGTGACTTCGACGTCGCCGCGGCCCGGCGGAGCCTGGGCGAGTCGGGGACCGGTCCCGTCGTCTACACCCTCTACGTCCTGGGCGGCGAGGTGGCCGCCCTCACCTACGGTCCGGACGCCGACCTCACCGACGCTGACCCGGGCGAGCCGCTGCGCGCCGACCAGCGTCATGAGCTCGGCTTCCACATGCTCCCCACCGCCTGGGACACCACCCTGCTCGCGGCGCCGGGGGAGCGACACGTGTTCATCTCCTCGTACACGGGCGATGAGGCGGCGCCGCTGACGCTCGTCGCGGGCCCGGCCGAGGGTCGGGTCGTCGAGGTGACGGAGGAGGAGACCGGCGGGCCGCGCGGCTACGTGTACCAGGCGCCCGAGGGCTTCACCGGATCCGACACCGTCACCCTGCGGGCCACGAGGGACGGCGTGACGACGACGCGGACGGTGACCGTGCGGTTCGGCGATCCCCGCGTGGACCTCTACGACTGGGAGAACGGGCGGATCCCGGGGTTCGTGACCTTCCCCGTGGCCGGCCCGTTCGACGACGCTCCGGGCCAGCCGGCCGATCCCGACACTCCCACCTCGCCGGCGGAGCCCGAGACCCCTGCGGATCCGGCCGACGGCGAGCACACGGTGCCGGACACGGTCGAGACCGGGCGTGGTCCGGCGGCGTGGCCCGTCGCCGTCGCGGTGCTGGCCGCGGGCGTCCTGGCCGTGGTGCGCCGGCACCGCGTCGCGGCCTGACCGCGCCGGTCAGTGGGGCGCGAGCAGCGCGCTCTTCTCCGGGTGCTCGTCGAACCACTGGGCGACGTACCAGCACATCGGCACGATGCGGCGGCCCCCTGCGGGGCCGCCGTTCGTCGCGATGTCCTCGACGGCGCCCGCGGTCAGCGCGGCGGCGTGGCCCCGGCCGCGGTGCACCGGGATGGTGAACGCGCGGTTCAGGGAGACGGCCGCGCCGTTGTCCCGGAAGTCGAGGACGGCGAGCAGTGTGCCGCCGTCGTGGAGCTCGTAGCGGGACTCGGCGTCATTGCGGGTGACGGTGGGGGAGGTGCTCATGCCGGGGCAACCCCCGGTGGTCACGGGGTATTCCGACGCCGGCCGGCGGCGGGCTCCTACATGTAGTGGTCCGCGGGGGCCGGACACGCCGCTCGCGGACGTGGCGAACCCGACTTTCCGGCTGTGGGAACCCGGCCCCGAGATCTCCACCGGCTGTGGACAGTCGACCTCGGTCCCGGCGTGTCCCGCATGTCCGCGCGGATCGTCTCGCACAGCAGGGTGTGGACAGGATGGCCAGAGGGTGGGGATACGTAACTACAGCGGTGTGACTACTACATGTAGGGATGGTTCCCGGCTGTGATCACTAGATGTAGTATCGACGCAGATGTTCGGCACGCCCCGTGATTCACCTCGCGGGCGCCGCGCCGACACCCGCAGACCACCAGAGACCACGAAGGAACAGGGATCGCCATGACCGTCACCGTGTACACCAAGCCGGCCTGCGTGCAGTGCAACGCCACCTACCGTGCACTGGACAAGAAGGGCATCGCCTACGAGGTCGTGGACATGTCCCAGGACCCCGCCGCCCTCGAGCGCGTCCGTGCCCTCGGCTTCATGCAGGCCCCCGTCGTCGTCACCGAGACCGACTCCTGGTCCGGCTTCCGCCCGGACAAGATCGCCGAGCTCGCCGAGTCCGCCGCGGCATCGGTGGCCTGACCGGAGTCGACATGACCGTCGCCGCGGACCCGAGCCACATCCGCTCGGCCGAGGCGCAGGGGCTCGTCCCCACCGACGCGGGACTGATCTACTTCTCCTCCGCCTCCAACTACACGCACCGCTTCGTCGAGAAGCTCGAGCTGCCCGAGGACCGGGTGGCTCGACTGCCGTTGATCACCCGGGAGCCCACCCTCGGGGCCACCGCCCCGTACGTCCTGATGACCCCCACCTACGGCGGGGGCAGCGGGCCGGGCGCGGTCCCGAAGCAGGTGATCAAGTTCCTCAACGTCCCGGAGAACCGTCACTGGATTCGGGGTGTGATCGCGTCCGGGAACACCAACTTCCATGAGGGCTACTGCCTGGCCGGCTACATCATCTCCCGCAAGTGCCAGGTGCCCCTCATGTACAAATTCGAGCTGATGGGCACGCCCGACGACGTCGAACGCGTCCGCGGCGGCCTGGAAGGACTGTGGACATGACCACCACCGCACCCACCGAGGCGGACCTCATCCGCCAGGCGAAGAACATGCCCGCCGAGTGGCAGAACCTCGGCTACCACGAGCTCAACGCCATGCTGAACCTCTACGGCGCCGACGGTCGCATCCAGTTCGAGGCCGACCACGCGGCCGCGCGCCAGTACTTCCTGCAGCACGTCAACACCAACACGGTGTTCTTCCACGACCTGGAGGAGAAGCTCGACTACCTGCAGAAGAACGACTACTACGAGACCGAGACGTTCGAGCAGTACCCGTTCGAGTTCATCCGAGGCCTGTTCGACCGTGCCTACAAGGCCAAGTTCCGCTTCCCGACCTTCCTCGGCGCGTTCAAGTTCTACACCTCGTACGCCCTGAAGACCTTCGACGGCAAGCGCTACCTCGAGCGCTACGAGGACCGCGTCGCCGTCGTCGCCCTCCACCTGGCCCGGGGCGACCAGGAGCTGGCCACCCATCTGGTGGACGAGATGATCGCCGGCCGCTTCCAGCCGGCCACCCCCACGTTCCTCAACTCGGGCAAGAAGCAGCGCGGCGAGCTCGTCTCCTGCTTCCTGCTGCGCATCGAGGACAACATGGAGTCGATCGCCCGCGGCATCAACTCCGCCCTGCAGCTGTCCAAGCGCGGCGGCGGGGTGGCCCTCTCGCTGACCAACATCCGCGAGCACGGCGCGCCCATCAAGCAGATCGAGAACCAGTCCTCCGGCGTCATCCCCGTGATGAAGCTCCTCGAGGACTCCTTCTCCTATGCCAACCAGCTCGGCGCGCGCCAGGGCGCCGGCGCGGTGTACCTCAACGCGCACCACCCGGACATCCACCGCTTCCTCGACACCAAGCGCGAGAACGCGGACGAGAAGATCCGCATCAAGACCCTCTCCCTCGGCGTCGTGATCCCGGACATCACGTTCCAGCTGGCGAAGAAGAACGAGGACATGTACCTGTTCTCGCCGTACGACGTCGAGCGCGTCTACGGGGTGCCGTTCTCCGAGATCTCCGTGACCGAGAAGTACTACGAGATGGTCGACGACGCGCGGATCAAGAAGACCAAGATCAACGCGCGCGAGTTCTTCCAGACCATCGCCGAGATCCAGTTCGAGTCCGGCTACCCGTACGTCGTGTTCGAGGACACCGTGAACGCCGCGAACCCGATCAAGGGCCGCATCACCATGTCCAACCTGTGCTCCGAGATCCTGCAGGTCTCCGAGGCCTCCGAGTACAACGAGGACCTGAGCTACGCCCACGTGGGCCAGGACATCTCCTGCAACCTCGGCTCGATGAACATCGCCAAGACCATGGACTCGCCGGACTTCGGCCGGTCCGTGGAGACCGCGATCCGTGCGCTGACGGCCGTGTCGGTCATGTCCGACATCCAGTCGGTGCCGTCCATCGCCAAGGGCAACGCCGCCTCCCACGCCATCGGCCTGGGGCAGATGAACCTCCACGGCTACCTGGCGCGCGAGCGCGTCCACTACGGCTCGGAGGAGGGCATCGACTTCACGAACATGTACTTCTACGCGGTGCTGTTCCACGCGCTGCGGGCCTCGAACCGGATCGCCATCGAGACCGGCCAGCGGTTCGGCGGGTTCGAGGACTCGAAGTACGCCTCCGGAGAGTTCTTCGACAAGTACACGGATCAGGAGTGGGCGCCCGCCACCGAGCGCGTCGCCGAGCTGTTCGCCGAGGCCGGCATCGCCCTCCCCACGCAGGACGACTGGCGTGAGCTGAAGGCCTCCGTCATGGAGCACGGCATCTTCAACCGCAACCTGCAGGCCGTCCCGCCGACGGGCTCGATCTCCTACATCAACAACTCGACCTCCTCGATCCACCCGGTGGCCTCGAAGATCGAGATCCGCAAGGAGGGCAAGCTCGGCCGCGTCTACTACCCGGCGCCGTACCTCACCAACGAGAACCTCGAGTACTACGAGGACGCGTACGAGATCGGCTACGAGAAGATCATCGACACGTACGCCGCGGCGACGCAGCACGTGGACCAGGGTCTGTCCCTGACGCTGTTCTTCAAGGACACGGCCACCACCCGTGACCTGAACCGCGCGCAGATCTACGCGTGGACGAAGGGCATCAAGACGATCTACTACATCCGCCTGCGCCAGCTCGCGCTGGAGGGCACCGAGGTCGAGGGCTGCGTCAGCTGCATGCTCTGACAGCCAGCCCTTCGAGGCGGGAAATCCGGCGTATTCCGCGCTTCTGAGCGCAGGTGCGCTCGATTTCCCGCCTCGAAGCGGGGCGGCGCGCCTGGCCGGGCGGGGCGGGCCCACGACGTCGCGAGCCCGGACCCGCCCGAGTGGCTGCCGCTGCCCCTGCGGGCCTAGACTGTCCCGGACCCGCGCCCCGATGACCGTGCTCCCGAGAGCCCCCGGAATCCGCGGATTCTCAACGAATTCTTCTGAAGGATGTGCCCTGCCGTGACCGAGACCCAGCAGTCCCACCTCGTCGAGGCGATCAACTGGAACCGCATTCAGGACGAGAAGGACGTGGAGGTGTGGAACCGCCTCGTCAACAACTTCTGGCTGCCGGAGAAGGTGCCGCTGTCCAACGACGTCCAGTCCTGGTCCCACCTCACGGACGAGGAGCGACTGCTCTCCATGCGCGTGTTCACGGGCCTGACGCTGCTGGACACGATCCAGGGCACCGTGGGCGCCGTCTCCCTCATCCCGGACGCCATGACCCCGCACGAGGAGGCCGTCCTCACGAACATCGCGTTCATGGAGTCGGTGCACGCGAAGTCGTACTCCTCGATCTTCTCCACGCTGGCCTCCACCCCGGAGATCGACGAGGCGTTCCGCTGGTCCCGTGAGAACCGGAACCTGCAGGCCAAGGCCGGCCTGATCGTGGAGCGCTATGACGGCCAGGACCCGTACAAGAAGAAGATCGCCTCCACCCTGCTCGAGTCCTTCCTCTTCTACTCGGGCTTCTACTGGCCCATGTACCTCTCCGCGCACGCCCGCCTCACCAACACCGCCGACCTGATCCGCCTGATCATCCGCGACGAGGCCGTGCACGGGTACTACATCGGCTACAAGTACCAGCGGAGCATCGAGACCCTGCCGGAGGAGAAGCGGGAGGAGCTCAAGGCCTTCACCTTCGAGCTGCTGTTCGAGCTGTACGAGAACGAGGTCGAGTACACCCATGACCTCTACGACGCCCTCGGCCTGGCCGAGGACGTGAAGAAGTTCCTGCACTACAACGCGAACAAGGCGCTGATGAACCTGGGCTACGAGCCCATGTTCCCGGCCGAGACCACGAACGTGAACCCCGCCATCCTCTCCGCGCTCTCCCCGAACTCGGACGAGAACCACGACTTCTTCTCCGGCTCCGGCTCCTCCTACGTGATCGGCAAGGCCGAGAACACCGAGGACGAGGACTGGGACTTCTGATCCCGTCCGCCTGAGGCCCTTGATGGGCCCCGCCGTCCGCAGGCCACCACGACGCCGGCCCGCACCTTCCCGTGAAGGTGCGGGCCGGCGTCGTGGTGGGGAGGGGTGCCACCGGCCACTGGATGGCAGGGGTTTGTCATATGGCGACACATGACGCGGGCCGGAGGCGGGGTCCAGCCCTCCGAGAGGTCGGGAAATGAGACCTGTGTCACGTCGTTCCTTCCACGGCGCCCCGGTGTGGTTGACTTTTTCCCTGCACCGGTGACGACGCCGGGGCGCCCCTCACCATCTTGAGCGGCCGAGAGATCTGGCTCGACGACGCCGCAGCAACCACACCCCCACCGACCGGGCGCAGGTGCTAACGCCAGGACCGATGGAAAGGACGGGAATGTCGTCTACCCCTGCTCTCAGCACGTCTGCGCATCCCATGGGCACGCCCATGATCGAGGTGCGTGGTCTCGAGAAGACCTTCCGCCAGGGCGCGAAGGAGATCCGTGCGCTGCGCGGCGTCGACCTCGCCGTGGCCCCGGGCCGCATCCATGGGATCATCGGCCAGTCCGGCGCGGGCAAGTCCACGCTCGTGCGGTGCCTGACCCTGCTCGAGCCCCCGACCTCCGGGACGGTCTCCGTGGCGGGCAAGGACCTGACCCGGGAGTCGCGCTCCGGCCTGCTGGACTCCCGCCGCCGGATCGGCATGGTCTTCCAGCACGCCAACCTGTTCTCCTCCCGGACCGCCCGCGACAACGTGGCCTATCCGCTCGAGGTCGCCGGCGGGTCCGATGCCACCGCGCGTCGGGCGCGCGCAGACGAGCTGCTCGCTCTGGTGGGTCTCGAGGGCTTCGAAGGGTCCTACCCGGCGCAGCTGTCCGGCGGTCAGAAGCAGCGGGTGGGCATCGCTCGCGCGCTCGCGTCGGACCCCGACGTGCTGCTCTGCGACGAGCCCACCTCGGCCCTCGACCCCGCGAGCACGGAGGGTGTCCTGACCCTGATCGAGGACCTTTCCCGGCGCCTGGGCCTGACCGTCCTGGTCATCACCCACGAGATGCACGTGGTCAAGCGACTGTGCCACGAGGTGTCCCTCCTGCAGGACGGGCGGATCGTCCAGTCCGGCGACCTCGGGGACGTGGCGTCCGACCTCGACTCGCCGCTGTCCGCCGCGTTGCTGCCGTTGCCCACGCCCCATGCCGCTCGGGACCAGCGCCTCGTGGAGGTGCTCGGCCGGGGCCGGGCCGCCTCCCTGCCCATCACCCAGCTGGTCCGCGACGCGGGCGCCGGCGACGTCGAGATCCTGGCCGGCACCGTCGAGGACCTCGCGGGGGAGCGCTTCTCCCACCAGCTCCTGGGCCTGTCCGCCACGGAGGCCTCGGCCGACGCCGTGGTGGCGCGCCTGCAGGAGGCAGGCCTGACCGCTCGCGTCCGCACGGCTCGGCAGGCAGCCCAGGACCACGTCACCGCGGATGAGATCGGAGGAGCCCGATGACCTGGCTCGAGAAGCTGACCACGAACCCGGCGATCACCGAGGCCCTGCCTGAGGCGGTCGTGGAGACGTTGCTGATGGTGGCGATCTCCGGCGTCGCCACCGTGCTGATCGGCGGCCTCCTGGGCATCGTGCTGCATGTGACCCGTCCGGGGGGATTGAATCCCATGCCCGCCCTCTACACGGTGCTGTCCGCCGTGATCGTCAACATCACGAGGTCGATCCCGTACGCCATCCTCATGGTGGCGCTCATCCCGCTGACCAAGTGGCTCGTGGGCACGGCGATCGGGCCCATCGCGGCGACCATCTCCCTGACCATCGGCACCGCGCCGTTCTTCGCGCGCCTTGTGGAGTCGGCGCTGCGTGAGATCCCCTCGGGCACCGTGGACGCCGCGCAGGTCATGGGCTCCACCCGTGGCCAGGTGATCCGCAAGGTCCTCCTCCCGGAAGCCATGCCCGGCCTGATCGCGGCGACGACCACCACCCTGGTGACGCTCGTGGGCTACTCGGCCATGGCCGGCCTGATCGGCGGCGGCGGCCTCGGCCGCCTCGCCTACAACTACGGCTACCAGCGATTCCAGACCGAGGTGATGGTCGTGACCATCGTCGTCATCGTCGTCCTGGTGCAGCTCATCCAGTGGATCGGCGACCTGCTGATCCGCCGCATGGACCACCGCTGACCTCTCACCTTCTTCTTCATCTCTCCACCCCTCCGATACGAAAGGCCCCTCCCATGGCTCTGTCACCCCTCTCCCGCCGCACCGCCCTCGGCGCCGGCACCGCCGCTCTCGCCCTCGCCCTCTCCGCCTGCGGCGCCAGCGGCTCCGACTCGGCGGCCTCCTCCGCCCCCACCCCGGACCCGGCGAATCCCGTCGTCGTGAAGGTGGGTGCGAACCCCGTGCCGCACGCCCAGATCCTCGAGTTCGTGGACGAGAACCTCGCGAAGGAGGCGGGCATCGATCTGGAGATCCAGGAGTTCGACGACTACCAGATGCCCAACACCGCGCTCAACGAGGGCAAGATCGACGCGAACTACTACATGCACGAGCCGTTCTTCAACAAGCAGGTCGAGGAGCGCGGCCTGAAGATGGAGCACGGCGAGGGCGTGCACATCGAGCCCTACGCCGCGTTCTCCCAGAAGTTCGACTCCGTGGACCAGGTGCCGGACGGCGCCACCGTGGCCATCACGAACGACCCCGGCAACCAGCCCCGTGCCCTCAAGATGCTGGAGCAGGCCGGCCTGCTCCAGGACATCCAGGACGACTCCGCCGCCCTGACCCTCACCCCCGAGCAGAACCCGAAGGGCCTGCAGTTCGAGGAGAACCAGCCGGAGATCCTCGTGCAGATCCTGGACGACCCGGCGGTGGACCTCGCCATCATCAACGGCAACTACTTCATCCAGGCCGGCATGACCCTGGAGGACGCCGTGGTGGTCGAGGAGATCTCCGGCGAGAACCCCTACGCCAACTTCGTGGCATGGCGCGAGGGGGAGAAGACCCCGGGCGTGGAGAAGCTCGACGAGCTGCTGCACTCGCCGGAGGTCAAGGAGTACATCGAGCAGACCTGGCCGGGCGGCGACGTCACCCCGTCCTTCTGAGTCGGAGCGTCCCTGACGGCGCCCCGCGCCTGCCTCATCGGCCGGTGACATCCCCGCGGGGACGTCACCGGCCGTCGTCGTCGTTCTGGCAGACTTCGGCCCATGACCGACATCACCTCCACCCCCGCGGCCTCCGTCGCCGACGATCCCCTGGCCTTCTACGTGCGCCTCGGCGAGCCCACCGTGGACGCCGACGGCGTCCGCACCTCCCGCGTGCGCTCCACCGTGCACGCCCAGGGCGCATGGCGGGAAGAGGAGATGCACATGGCCGCCGTCTCGGGCCTGCTGCTGCACGAGGTGGCCGCGCACGAGACCACTCCCGGGCTGCGGGTGGGACGGCTCTCCTACGACATCCTGGGCACGCTCTGGTCGGGCGAGCTCGAGGTGGTCACGCGCACCCTGCGTCCGGGCCGGACCATCGAGCTCGTCGAGTCCGTGCTCCACGCCCGGGGCCGCACCGTGCTGACCCTGCGCGCCTGGCTGCTGTCCACCTCGGACACCTCCGCCGTCGCCCAGCTGCCGGACGAGCCCCTCCCGCCGCGCTCGCAGGCGCAGTCGCACAACGCGCTCCACGGATGGGGAGGCGGGTACATCGCCTCCCTCGACGGCGTCGTCCTGCCCGGCCACGGGCCGGGCCACGGCCGGGTGTGGCTCACCACGGACCGCGAGATGGTGGCGGGGGAGAGCACGAGCGACCTGGTGCGCCTGATCAGCCTCACCGATGCGGCCAACGGGATCGCCCCCGCCCTGCCGGCGAAGCCGGGCGGGTGGTTCTTCCCCAACGTGGACCTGCAGATCCACCTGTACCGCGAGCCCACCGGCCACTGGCTCGGCCTCGCGGGGCAGGTCACGGTGGGCCCGGACGGCGTGGGCCTGACCAGCACCGTCCTCCACGACGACGACGGCCCCTTCGCCCACGTCGAGCAGACCCTCACCCTGCGCTCCTGGCCGGTCGAGGGCGGCCTGTGAGCCCAGCTCCCCGGCTGCGCTGGGCCGTGCAGGAGCGGACCCTCGGGGCCGCTGAAGACCTCGACTGGGCCATGGGCGAGCTGGCCGTCTTCCGCGCCGCCGCGGCCGAGGGAAGGGCCCTCGACGATCTGATCCGCGTCTACGTGCCCGAACCGACGGTCGCGTTCGGCCAGCGCGACGCGCGGCTGCCCGGTTTCGCGGCCGCGGCTGCGGCGGCCCGGGCCCACGGCTTCGCGCCGGTGGTGCGCCGGGCCGGCGGGCGGGCGGCGGCCTACCATCACGGCTGCCTGGTGGTGGACCACCTGAGCCAGCAGGAGGACGCGGCACTCACCCAGCAGGCCCGGTTCGCCGAGTTCGCCGACCTGTTCGTGCGGGCGTTCGCGCGCATGGACGTGCCCGCCTCCGTGGGCGAGATCCCGGGGGAGTACTGCCCGGGTGAGTTCTCCGTGCAGGGTCCTGCGCCGACCTACCCGGTGAAGCTGGCCGGCTCCGCGCAGCGCCTGGTGAAGGGGGCGTTCCTGTTCTCCACCCACGTGGTGGTGTCCGACCCCGCCCCGCTGCGGGCCGTGCTCGTCGACGTCTACCGGGAGCTCGGCCTGGACATGGACCCCCGCACGGCGGGCGCGGCCGAGGACGTGCGCCCCGGGGTGAGCGTCCCCGCGTTCGCCGTGGCCCTGCGGGAGGAGTACACGGCGTGGGCCGCCGCCGCCGGGCTCGAGGTCGTGGACGAGCAGCTCGCCGTCCTCACCGCGGGCACCGCCGGCTGAGGGCACGGGCGGCCCGGCTGCGGGCGGCCCGTCAGGCCGTGAGATCCGCGATGATCTCCCGCTTGCGTCGCGGGGTGAAGCCGGCCGCCACGGCCGCCGCCCGGCGCGCCGCGTCCGTCCGGTACAGGGACCA
Organism: Micrococcus luteus; assembly: GCF_022664405.1. Lineage (NCBI taxonomy): Bacteria > Bacillati > Actinomycetota > Actinomycetes > Micrococcales > Micrococcaceae > Micrococcus > Micrococcus luteus. The sequence goes on from NZ_JAKRLB010000013.1 coordinate 43,491, forward strand.
GCCCCGCTGCACGAGGAACGGCACGGGCTTGCGACGCTCGGCGACATCGCGCACGAACCGGCGGGCCGCCGTCGTGGTCCGCGCCTGGTCGATGTACCAGGCCGCGTAGCGGACTCCGGCCCGGTCCAGGGCGGCGGGCATGCGCTCGGCGAAGATGCCCTCCGCCACGATCACCCCGCCCGGCTCGAGCGCGACGGTGCTGTGCCCGCGGACGGAGGACGTGGAGATGTCGTAGTCGGGCACGCGCGTGGCGCCCTCCTCGAGCAGTTCGACGACGGCGTCCACCGCCGCCTGCTCATCCCATGTTCCGGGGTGGTCCCAGTCGATCTCGCCGTACGGGGTGCGCGGGAACGCGGGGCCGGGCCCGCCCGCGGCGCCGTCGTCGGACTGCGGACGGTAGAAGGCATCGAGCGAGAGGTGGGGCCGGCCGTGCCGCCGGGCCAGGTAGGACTTGCCGGAGCCCGACGCGCCGCCGAGCAGGATCACGGAGGGAGGGGGCGAGGCGGGGAGGATGGTCACGGGGGACCATTCTTCCCCACCTCGGCGCGTCCTCAGTGGCCGCGGTCGATCCACTCCTGCAGGTGCGGCCTCTCCGTGCCGATCGTGGTGGAGTCGCCGTGGCCGGTGTGGACCACGGTGGCCTCCGGCAGCGGGAGCAGGCGCTCGCGGATGGACTCGATGATCGTGTCGAAGTCCGAGTACGAGCGGCCGGTGGCGCCGGGCCCGCCCTGGAACAGGGTGTCGCCGGAGAACACGACGCCGGTCGGGGCGCCGTCGTCGCCGGCCTCGCCCAGGGCGGGGGCGTACAGGCAGACCGAGCCGGGGGAGTGGCCGGGGGTGTGCAGCACCCGCAGCTCGACGCCGGCCACGCGCAGGACGTCGCCCTCGGCGAGCGCGCCGTCGGGCTCCTCGTCGGGGAAGACGTCGTCCCAGAGCATGCGGTCTGCGGGGTGGAGCAGCACGGGGGCGTCCACCATCTGGCGGAACTCCTGGACCTGGCGGATGTGGTCGTCGTGGCCGTGGGTGAGGACGATGGCCAGCACCTGGCGGCCGTTCACCTTCTTCCAGACGGCCGAGGCGTCATGGGCCGGGTCGATGACGACGCACTGCTCCGCGCCGCCGACGATCCACACGTTGTTGTCCACGTCGAACGTCTCCCCGTCCAGGGAGAACGTGCCAGAGGTGACCAGGTGATCGATGCGCGCCATCAGAGCACCACCACCGAGCGCAGGACGTCGCCGGACTTCATCGTCTCGAAGGCCTCGTTCACCTCGTCGAGGGCGATGGTCTCCGTGACGAACTCGTCCAGCGGCAGGCGGCCCAGGCGGTACTGGTCCACGAGCATCGGGAAGTCGCGCTCCGGCAGGCAGTCGCCGTACCACGAGGACTTCAGCGCGCCGCCGCGGCCGAACACCTCCGGCAGGGGCAGCTTCAGCTCCATGCCGGGGGTGGGCACGCCCACCAGGACGACGCGGCCGGCCAGGTCCCGGGCGTAGAACGCCTGCTCGTAGGTCTCCGGGCGGCCGACCGCCTCGATGACCACGTCGGCACCGAAGCCGCCGGTCGCCGCGCGGATGGCCTCCACGGGGTCCTCGTCCTTCGAGTTCACGGTGTGGGTGGCGCCGAGCTCCTCAGCCTTGGCGAGCTTCTTGGCGTCGATGTCCACCGCGATGATCGTGGTGGCGCCGGCGAGCTTCGCCCCGGCGATCGTGGCCACGCCGACGCCGCCGCAGCCGATCACGGCCACGGACTCGCCGCGCTTGACCTCGCCGGTGTTGATGGCCGCGCCGATGCCGGCCATGATCCCGCAGCCGAGCAGGCCGACCGCGGCCTGTTCCTCGGGCGTGTCGACGCCGTCGACCTGGGTGCACTGCTTGGCGTGGACGAGCGTCTTGTCCGCGAACGCCCCGATGCCCAGGGCCGGGGACAGCTCCGTGCCGTCCTCCAGGGTCATCTTCTGGGTCGCGTTGTGGGTGTTGAAGCAGTACTTCGGTTCGCCCTTCCGGCACGCGCGGCACTCGCCGCACACGGCGCGCCAGTTGAGGATCACGGTGTCGCCGACCTTGACGTGGTCGACGCCCTCGCCGATCGCGGAGACCACACCCGTGGCCTCGTGGCCGAGCAGGTACGGGTACTCGTCGCCGATCCCGCCCTGCTGGTAGTGCAGATCCGTGTGGCAGACGCCGCAGGTCTTGATGTCGACGACGGCCTCGCCGGGTCCCGGATCGGGGATGACGATGGTCTCGATGGTGACGGGGGCGTCCTTCGCCATGGCGACGACGCCGCGGACCTTCTGGGACACGTTGTTCCTCCTGGTGGTGGGGATCTGCCCGATGCCGCGCATGCGTGGGGCGGCGCGACGTGCGGGCTCGTTCTGCCCATCCCATCACAGGTGTCTGTGCGACGCATCGGTGAGCAGCCGGGGGGCCTGGTGTGTGGTGTCGCCGCGGCGGCCGGGGGAGACTGCAACCTGACCCGCAACACCGATGTGAACGGAGGGGCGAACCGTGGCAGGACAGGGCAGAGACGAGGACGAGGCGTACGAAGCTCCGGAGGCTCCAGCCGGGGCTCCGGCCGGTGCCCGGAACGGCACCGGGGCGCTCGCTCAGTGGCGCATCCCACTGGTGGGGCTGCTGATCGGCGTCGGCCTGGGGGTGGTGTTCGGACTGGGCACCGAAAGGCCCTGGGGCACTGTGCTCGGCTGCGCGATGATGGGCTTCGCCCTCGGCATCGCGTGGATGTATGTCGAGCGTGGCCGGGACGGGAGGGACCGCTGACGTGTGCGGCCGCTACGTGATGGCCCGCGCCACGAGCGACCTGGTGGCCCTGGGCGATGCCGAGACGAATGAGGAGCTGGTGCTGCGCCAGAGCTGGAACGTGGCGCCGACAGCCGAGGTGCCGATCCTCGTGGCGCATGCGGACGACGGCGGCGCCGGAGTGACCCGGCGGATCCACGTGGCCCGCTGGGGCCTGGTGCCGCCGTGGGCGGAGGAGCTGTCCGTGGGGTCCCGTGCGTTCAACGCGCGCTCGGAGACCGTGGCCTCCAAGCCGACGTTCCGGGCCGCCGTCCGCGCCCGCCGCTGCGCTGTGCCGGTGGAGGGCTACTACGAGTGGAAGACGCCGGAGCCTGGCGCCAAGGGCCCCGACGGGCGGGCCGCGAAGAAGCAGCCCTACTACGTGCACCCGGCCGGGGCCGGGGACGGCGAGGGGCCGGTCATCTGGTTCGCCGGCCTGTACGAGTGGTGGCAGGACCCCGAGGCCCAGGCCGCGGGGGAGGACGCCTGGGTCCTCTCGACGACGATCCTCACCATGGCCGCACCCGACGCGGACGACGACGAGCCGGTGCTCGCCGCACTCGGCCAGCTGCACGACCGGATGCCCGTGCCCATGGACGCCGAGACGATGGACCGGTGGCTCGCCCCGGACACGCTCGGGTCTGCCGAAGAAGCCGACGCCCTCGTGGGCGAGGTGTGCGCCGGCGCGTACGACGTCGCGGCGGGCTGGTCGCTGCGGCCCGTGGAGGGCGCCGTGGGGAACGTCCGGAACAACGGGCCGGAGTTGATCCAGGAGATGAGAGAGCAGCAGGGCACGCTGCTCTGAGGGACGGGGCGACGGGGATGACCTGCCCGTGAGGCGCGGGAACGCGGTGCCGCGGCACCGTGATCGGATCGAGACGGATCCGAGACCGTCCTGAACTCCCCCTGAGAATGGGCTCTGCGTAGCGTGGGTGTCACCGGGCCGGCGCGAGCGCCGCATCTTTCGGCGGGGTGCCACGGTGAGGCCGGAGACGGTCATCTCCTGTTCACCCTGTCCGTGGACGGCACCCCGGTGGCCGCCGCTCTCTACGATGAGGCTGCCGGCACTCCGGAGGGCAACAGAGGCCCCTCTGCCGGGCTCGTCTACGCGTGGGGCGAGCACAGCCTGGCCGACCCCGTGTTCGGGGACTACCCCGAGCGGTTCCTCACGCTGGAGCACGCCGAGCCGGGCGTGCTGCTGCCGTTCCGGTCCGAAGGCCTGGGCGACGACGCGGCGGTTGCGGAACTCTCGTGGGGTCCGCGCTGGGGTGCCCTCTGGCGCGACACCACGGTGGACTCCTTCACCGGGTTTCACTACCTCGCTGATGCGACATACCCGACCGACGACCGCCTCGTCCTCGACTGGTCGCTGGACGGGATGACCAAGAGTGAGGACGTCATCATCACCCAGGACGCGGCGCGGTCCGACGTCTTCGCGCTCGTCGAGTTGCTCGCGGACGGGCAGAAGCCCCGGGCCCTGAACGTGCCGGCGGGGGAGGACGCCCCGTCTCCCGGCGAGGCGGACCCGGTGCCGCCCGCCGAGCAGGAGCCCGTCGACACTCCGGCGCCCGTGGCCGGGGAGGAGCCGAGAGAGGGAACGGGCGAGGAGGAGACCCACACGACCCCGGACACGGTCGAGACCGGGCGCGAGGTTCCGGCGGGCGCGCTCGGAGCGCTCGCGGCCCTCGGCGCGGGACTCGTGCTCATGGCCCGGGGGCGGGTGCGCCGGGTCTGACACACCCGGCCGACGAGGGGGCCGCGGGGCGGTGGACGGGAGACCGTCGGCCGCCCCGCGGTCTGTGCTCAGCCGGCCGGAGCGGATTCGATGGGGCCGGTGCAGCCCCAGGCTGAGGAGTCGACGCTGCAGTCATCGGCGACATTGCGGGTGATGGTGCGCCAGATATTCGCGGTGACAGGGGCCGAGTCGAGGCTGATGGTGCCCGGGATGAGCACCCACTCGCCCCCGGCCTCCCGGTATTCGCCGATGTACACGGTGGTGAGGCGGACCGTGTACTGCCCGGTGTCCTCGTACACGTGGCTCGTGGGGGTGGGGACGTTGAACTCCGGCTGGCTCTGGCCTGCGACCGAGGTGGTCTTGGTGGGGGACCCGTCCCCGTAATCCCAGTGGAAGCTCACCGGCGTGGCGCGGAGTTCGACCTCGACCCCGTTGAGGGTGGTGACGAGCGTGCGCGTCTCGGCGTCTGCGTAGAAGTTCGTCTCCGCATTGCGGATCCCGCGTCCGCCATTGTCCGACCGGATCTCAGGCTCCAGCACGAGGAGCGTGCGGACCTCGTCGATGGAGACGGGCGGGGCGCCGTTGCTGGAGGCCTTGGCCGTCCAACATTTGGGGGCGCCATAGACGGGATTCGCATCAGGTTGACGGGTGTCTATGGTCTGCGCCCGGATCCATGAACCCTCGGGGCAGAAGTTGTCCTCCTGCTCTCGGCAGCTCTCGAAATCCGAGTTGCCGAGCTGCCCTGGGATGCACGCACTGACCGTCTTGTGCTCTAGGTGGGATGCCACGGGAGCCGACGAGTTTGCACCGTCTGTTCCAGGTGAAGAAATCTCCGACGGATCGGTGCAATTTACTTCAGACTTCACGGCGTTGTCGCCTATTCCATAGGAATTTCCCTGGGTGCCACATTTGACTACGGGTTCTTCGGAGGCGGCGGGCTGTGCAGTAAGGAGCAGGGAGGTAAGAGCGAAACCGCACAGGAAAAGCCTAGGTTTCATGCTGGTCATCCGGCTGGAGACTCGAGCGTCATGCTGTCTACGACCCAATGTCCAAGGTCACTTGAGTAGGAAAGTTCTGCAATCCACGGACTTTCAGGTGAGGCTGAAACCTCTCCGCCGGGAAGAATTTTTCCCTTGGAGTCACGGGCAGTCTCAGGGCTCAGATCGATGAGAAGTGTTGCTATATATCCGTCTGTAGATGGCTGGGTCGCCATGGAGGTGATGCTTGGGCCGTCGCCAGACATCCATCCGTCGTTCTCATATAGACCTGTCATTGACTGCTTGTACTGCTCGCAAAATTTGCAAGTCTTGCCTGATACCTCTTGCAGAGGTTGGGGCTCACCCGTCTGCTGCAGGAAATAAGTCGCCTCCCAGAAATAGCGAATCGCCGCCTCGGCGCCCTCCTTGGTCTCTTCCTTCATGGCGGCGGGCATCTCCGGCTTGGGCACGTTCTGAGCGGGACCGTCGGCAGATGCGGGCACGTATTCGCCGGACCTGCTCTCCGTGGCCGTGGGGGATGAGCTGACGCCCGCGGTCTCGCTCGTGCTCGCGGGCGCGGACGTCTCGACGGCGGGCTTGGCGGACGAGGGTGACGTCGTCGACGACTCGGCGGGCTCGGACTGCCCGCCACAGGCGGTCAGTGCGAGCGCCAAGGCCACGCTGAGCGTGCCGGCCTGGGCGAATCGGTGGCGGCGCAGGGCGCGCCCGGGTGCGGTGAGAGACATTTCCCCTCCAACTGGACGTCCGTCGTGTGTCCGCGCCTCCCGCGCTGATCCCGCAGCGCGGTGCCCGTGGCATGCGAGGCCCGGTTGGTTCGGAGTATACGCAGGCGGATTGTGGTCCTGCTCGCATTGTCCACAGGACCGTGCCGGCGCACTTCTTCCGGCCCAAGAGACGATTTTCTCGTGCATGTGCGCCCCAGGGTCGGGTCGAGGTCCGCGGCCAGGACTCGGTCCCTCCCATCCCGGGGGCCATGCGTCCTTAACGTGTCCGGCGGCCGCCCTACGTTCGCCTCCATCGCATTCGAACACATATTCGAGTACGATCGGGGGTGCGGCCCCACCTTCCCACTTCTTCCCCGCGTCCGGTCCGCCGGACGGGCCGCGCTCCCATCGCCCGACGGCACCCCGTCGTCGGTCCGGTCAGCAGTGCACAGGGAGAGAAGCAGAATGGGAGTCCTCACACAGTCGGTGGCGGTGGAGTGCGGGGCAGACGGCACCCCGCAGGGGCTGCGCTGGAACGGGCGGGACTACGTCCTCGCAGAGCGCCCCGTGCGCTGGTTCGAGCGGCGCCGCTGGTGGGCGGAGGAGGTCCGCGCGGAGAAGGGCCGCGGCGCCGGTCTCGTCGACCACGAGATGTGGCGGCTGCAGGTCCGCCTGGCCCGGGCCGGCGCCGCGCCCCTGCAGACCCTCGACGTCGCCCACCACCTGGACTCCGGCCGGTGGCGGCTCGTGCGCGTCCACGAGCACGCCCAGGACCTGAGGCGGTCGGCATGAGCCGGGCCACCGCGGCCGGACGCACCGCCGCACCCTTCGCCCACCTGCACGTCGCCTCCGCGTTCAGCGCCCACTACGGGGTCAGCTGGCCCGAGGACCTCGTGGCCGCCGCCGCGGCCGCGGACATGGACCTGCTGGCCTGCACCGACCGGGACGGGCTCTACGGCATGGCCAAGCACGTGGGCGCCTGCCTGCGCCACGGCATCACCCCGATCGTGGGCGTGGACCTGGCCGTCCGGTGGAGCGAGGACGAGGACGCCGGCCGCGTGGTCGTGCTCGCCCGAGGAGGCTGCCACGGCTCCGGCTACCGCTCCCTGTGCGAGCTCGTCTCCGCCGCCCACGCCCGCACCACCGGGGGAGCGGCAGGCGGCAGCCCCTGGGCCAGCGTCGCCGAGCTCGCCGCCGCGGCGGCCGGCCGAGTCCCCACCGCCGCCAACCGGGACAACCCGTCCACCCCCGAGCTGTTCGTCCTCCTCGGCCCGGACTCGGACGTCGGCCGCCACCTGGCCCGCCGCCGGTACGCGGCCGGCCTCGCCGCCCTGCACCGCTGGAAGGCGGCCCTGCCCGCAGGCAGCCCCCACGCCGACGTCGTCACCCACCTCTCCGCCCCCGGCCGCCGCCTCGACACCGGGCACGCCGTGAAGACCCTCCGCGCCGCCCGCCAGGCCCGCATCCCCGCCGTCCTGACCAACGCCGTGCGCTACGCGGCCCCGGACGGTGCCGCCACCGCGGACGTCCTCGACGCCGTCCGTGCCCTCAGCTCCCTCGACGCCCTCCACGACCTGCAACCCAACGGGCAGGGCTGGCTCAAGTCCACCGCCGCCATGCACCGCATCGCCCACGAGGTCGCCGCCGCCGCCGACGACCGCCCTGCCCCCCTGCTCGAGGCCACCCGCCGCCTCGCCGAGGCCTGCGCGCTCGACCCCGAGACCGACCTCGGCTGGGGCGTGCCCCGCGTCCCCGAGGCCGCCGTCATCGGCATCGACGGCCCCCCGGAGCACGTGCTGCGCGAGCGCACCCGCACCGGCCTCCTCGCCCGCTACCCCCACCTCCACACCGGGGGAGGCCTCCCCGGCACCAGCCAGGCGGCCCGGGACCTGCAGGACCGCGCCGAACACGAGCTCGGCATCATCACCCGACTCGGCTTCTCCTCCTACTTCCTCACCGTGGCCGCCGTCGTCGACCTCATCGAGGGCATGGGCATCCGCGTGGCCGCCCGCGGCTCCGGCGCCTCCTCCCTCGTCAACCACGCCCTGCGGATCTCCCATGTCGACCCCATGGCCAACGGCCTGATCATGGAGCGCTTCCTCTCCACCGACCGCTCCACCCTCCCGGACATCGACATCGACGTGGAGTCCGCCCGCCGCCACGAGATCTACCATGCCGTCGTCGAGCGCTTCGGCGCCGAGCGCACCACCCTCATGAGCATGCAGAACGCCTACCGGGCCCGCGGCGCCGTCCGCGACGCCGGCCTCGCCCTCGGCATGCCCGAACCCGAGGTGGACGCCATCGCCAAGCAGCTCTGGCGCTTCTCCGCCTCGAACTTCCGCGAGGCCCTCCAGCGCATGCCCGAACTCGGCGGCCTCTCCCGCCGCATCGAGTCCGGCCGCGCCGAGGGCGACCGCCAGCTGGACCTGCTCGTCGACCTCACCGAACGCCTCGACCGCCTGCCCCGCCACATCTCCATGCACCCCTGCGGCGTCATCCTCGGCGACGCCGCCCTGCTGCACCGCACCCCCGTCCAGCCCTCCGGCATGGGCCTGCCCATGAGCCAGTTCGACAAGCACGACATGGACCCCATGGGCTTCCTCAAGCTCGACATCCTCGGCGTGCGCATGCAGTCCGCCATCGCCTACACGATCGCCGAGGTCGAACGCACCACGGGCGAGCGCATCGACCTCGAACAGGTGCCCCTGGACGACGACGCCACCTATGCGATGATCCGCACCACCCACACCCTCGGCTGCTTCCAGATCGAGTCCCCGGGCCAGCGCGAACTCGTCGGCAAACTCGCCCCCCGCGAGTTCAACGACCTCACCGTGGACATCTCCCTCTTCCGCCCCGGCCCCATGCAGTCCGACATGGTCCGGCCCTTCCTCGAACAGCGGCACGGCTGGGCACCCGCCCACTACCCGCACCCCGACCTGCGGCCCGTCCTCGCCGAGACCCACGGGGTCACCGTCTTCCACGAACAGGTCCTACGCACCATGGACGTCATGACCGGCTGCGGACTGGCCCGCGCCGACGAGCACCGCCGCCTCCTCGGCGGCCCGCAGGAACACCTCGTCGAAGAGGCCTTCCGCACCGGCGCCCTCGCCCGCGGCTACTCCCTCGAAGTCATCGACGAGGTCTGGGCCACCCTCTCCGCCTTCGGCTCCTTCGGCTTCTGCAAGGCCCACGGCGCCGCCTTCGCCGTCCCCACCTACCACTCCGCCTGGCTCAAGACCCACCACCCCGCCGCCTTCATGGCCGCCATCCTCGAACACGACCCCGGCATGTACCCCGCCCGCCTCATGGTCGCCGAGGCCCGCCGCATGGGCATCCCCGTCCTGCCCGTGGACGTCAACGCCTCCTCGCGCCACGTCCACGTCGAGTGGGTCCCCGCCCACCCCGAGGTCGACGACGGCGCCCCCGGCCGCTGGGGCATCCGCCTGCCCCTCACCAGCCTCTCCGGACTCAGCGAAGCCGAGACCGACCGCCTCGACGCCGGCCGCCCCTACCGCTCCCTCGCCGACGTCCGCGACCGCGCCCGCCCCACCGCCCGCAACCTCGAACGCCTCGCCCAGCTCGGCGCCCTCGACTGCCTCCTCCCACCCGGCGGCGCCTCCCGCACCGACCTCGTCCACCACCTCGAACTCCAGCACTCCACCACCCGCGGCACCGCCCCCGGCCGCACCGCCCCGCGCTCGCGGTCCGCCCGTCCGCGGCAGGTGGAGGGCCAGCTGGCCCTGGACCTGCCGGACACCGAGCTCACCGCCCTCGCCCCGCTCTTCCCTGACCCGGGCCCGGCCGCCCGGGTCCGCACCGAGCTGGAGCTCACCGCCCTGGACGTCACCGCCCACCTCATGGACTCCCACGCCCCGTACCTGGACGCGCTCGGCGTCACCCGGGCGAAGGACCTGCTCGGGCTGCGCACGCAGTCCCGGGTGCTCGTGGCCGGGGTGCGCGTGGCCACCCAGACCCCGCCCATGCGCAGCGGCAAGCGGGTGGTGTTCCTCTCCGTGGACGACGGCACCGGCTGCGTGGACGCCTCCTTCTTCACCGAGGCCCAGCACGCCTCCGGGGAGATGCTCTTCTCCGCCCGCCTCCTGCTGATCGAGGGCACCGTCCGGCGCACCGGCGACCGGGCCGTGTCCGTCCAGGCCGTGCGCGCCTGGGACCTGCACCGGCCCGAGACGCTCCCGGACCCCGACTACCTGGACGCCACCCGGCAGCAGTGGCGGGACTGGCTCGCGGCGGACCGCCGAGCCGCCGCCGCGCGCCGCAGCGGCCGGGCGGGCACCGGAGCGCAGCCCCTGCCGGACATCCCGCACCACGGCACGGGCGGCTGGCCCGTGAAGGTGCGCACCGACGTCGGGCCGGCCGGCGGGGCCCGCCCCGGCCGCACGGCACCGGGTCGGCCCGCGCCGGAGCACCCCCCGATCCCGGTGCCCCACCCGAAGACGTGGGAGCTGCTGCCCACCCCGGACAGATGAGACCGTCCGCCTCCGTGCCCCGCCGTCCGGCCGCGCCCCTAGAATGGGACGCGGCCGACGGTGGCCCCCGTACGCCACCGATCCCGAAGCCAGACCTCGAAGGAGCACCGTGTCGGAGCCGAAGAACATCCTGCTGACCGTGGACGGAGAGCTGCGGGAGGTGACGCACGGCACCACCGGCCTCGACCTCTTCCGCGAGAAGCCGACCACCGCCGTCATGCGGGTGGACGGCCTGCTCTGGGACCTGGCCCGGGAGATCCCTGCCGGCGCGTCCGTCGAAGCGGTGGACATCACGGAGCCCGAGGGCCTCGAGGTGCTGCGGCACTCCACCGCCCACGTGATGGCCCAGGCCGTGCAGCAGCTGCGCCCGGGCGCCAAGCTCGGCATCGGCCCGTACATCACGGACGGCTTCTACTTCGACTTCGACGTCGACGAGCCCTTCACCCCCGAGGACCTCAAGCAGATCTCCTCGCTCATGCAGAAGATCGTGAAGTCCGGCCAGACCTTCCGCCGCCGCGTCGTGGACGAGGAGACCGCCCGCGCCGAGATGGCGGACGAGCCCTACAAGCTCGAGCTGCTCGGCAAGAAGGATGCCGCGGACACCGCCGGCGAGGGCGCCTCCGTGGAGGTCGGGGCCGGGGAGATCACCATCTACGACAACGTGGACCGCAAGACCGGCGACGCCGTGTGGTGCGACCTCTGCCGCGGCCCGCACCTGCCCTCCACCAAGCTCATCGGCAACGGCTTCGCGCTCACCCGCTCCGCCGCCGCCTACTGGCTCGGCAACGAGAAGAACAAGCAGCTGCAGCGCATCTACGGCACCGCCTGGGCCAGCAAGGACGACCTCAAGGCCTACCAGGAGCGCCTCGCCGAGGCCGAGCGCCGCGACCACCGCAAGCTCGGCGCCGAGCTGGATCTCTTCTCCTTCCCGGACGAGCTCGGCTCCGGCCTGCCCGTGTTCCACCCGCGCGGCGGCATCATCCGCAAGGAGATGGAGGACTACTCCCGTCGGCGCCACACCGAGGCCGGCTACGAGTTCGTCTACACCCCGCACATCACCAAGCAGCACCTCTACGAGGTGTCCGGCCACCTCGACTGGTACGCGGACGGCATGTTCCCGCCCATGCACATCGACGAGGTCCGTGATCCCGAGACCGGCGAGATCACGCGCCAGGGGCAGAACTACTACCTCAAGCCGATGAACTGCCCCATGCACAACCTGATCTACCGCTCCCGCGGCCGGTCCTACCGTGAGCTGCCGCTGCGGCTGTTCGAGTTCGGCTCCGTGTACCGGTACGAGAAGTCCGGCGTGGTCCACGGGCTCACGCGCGTGCGCGGCATGACCCAGGACGACGCCCACATCTACTGCACCCGCGAGCAGATGAAGGAGGAGCTGACCACCACGCTCAACTTCGTCCTCGACCTGCTCAAGGACTACGGCCTCAACGACTTCTACCTCGAGCTCTCCACGAAGGACCCGGAGAAGTTCGTCGGCTCCGACGAGATCTGGGAGGAGGCCACCCGCACCCTCGCCGAGGTCGCGGAGGCCTCCGGTCTGCAGCTCGTCCCGGATCCGGGCGGCGCCGCGTTCTACGGCCCGAAGATCTCGGTCCAGGCCCGGGACGCCATCGGCCGCACGTGGCAGATGTCCACCATCCAGCTGGACTTCAACCTGCCCGAGCGCTTCGACCTCGAGTACCAGGCCGCCGACGGCACCCGTCAGCGCCCCGTGATGATCCACCGCGCCCTCTTCGGCTCCATCGAGCGCTTCCTGGGCGTCCTCACCGAGCACTACGCCGGCGCGTTCCCGGCCTGGCTTGCCCCGGAGCAGGTCGTGGCCATCCCGGTGGCCGAGGCATTCAACGACTACCTGGACGACGTCGTCGCGAAGCTGCGTGCCGAGGGGATCCGGGCGCGCCTGGACGACTCCTCGGACCGCTTCCCGAAGAAGATCCGCACCGCGGCCAAGGAGAAGGCGCCGTTCGTGCTGATCGCCGGCGGCGAGGACAGGGAGGCGAACGCCGTGTCCTTCCGCTTCCGCGACGGCACCCAGGACAACGGCGTGCCGGTGGAGGAGGCGATCGAACGCATCGTGAAGGCGGTGCGCGAGCGCGAGGTCACCCCATGACCAGCCCCGGCACCGGCGGATCCGACGCGCGGGCGCAGGCCCGCGCGTCGGCGGACGCCGCCGCCACGGACGGCTTCGAGCTGCCCGGCGCCCCGGACGCCTTCGAGCGGTTCTGGAACGCCCACCGCATGGCGTACGTGTCCAAGGGGACGGGCCAGGTCAAGGACGAGCACACCTGCCCGTTCTGTGCGGCCCCGCAGCGCGACGATGAGGACTCCCTCATCGTCCACCGCGGCCGCACCGCCTACGTGGTGCTGAACCTGTACCCGTACAACCCCGGTCATCTGCTCGTCTGCCCCTACCGCCACGTGCCCCTGTACACGGACACCACCACGGAGGAGGCCGCCGAGATGGCGGAGCTGACCCAGACGGCGATGCTCGCCCTCGGCCAGGCCGCCGGCGCGTCCGGCTACAACCTCGGCATGAACCAGGGGGCGGTGGCCGGCGCCGGGATCGCGGCCCATCTGCACCAGCACGTGGTGCCGCGGTGGACCGGCGACGGCAACTTCCTGCCGATCATCGCTCGGACCAAGAACATGTCGCAGACCCTGGGGGAGACCCGGCAGATCCTCGCGGGCGTCTGGGACCGGGCCGCCCGGGACCACGCCGCGCGCCGGGCGGCCAACGCCCGTGCCGCGGCCGAGCATCCTCGCCCGGGGGCCGGAGACCCCGCCTGATGCTGGACCGTCACGCGCGCGGCGTCACCACCCGCCTGTTCACCCCGGTGGCCCGTACGCTCCTGCGGGCCGGGGTCAGTCCGGACACCGTGACGGTCGTCGGCACACTCGGCGTGAGCCTGGGCGCGCTCGTGCTCTTCCCCCTGGGGCACCTGTTCTGGGGCACGCTCTTCATCACCGCGTTCGTGTTCTCGGACCTGGTGGACGGGATCATGGCGCGCGAGGCCGGGTCCACCGGCCGCTGGGGCGCGTTCCTCGACTCCACCCTGGACCGCGTGCAGGACGCGGCCGTGTTCCTCGGGCTGTGCCTGTGGGGCTTCGGCGTCGGCGCCGCACCCGCGGTCGGCGCGCTCTCCGGGGCCTGCCTGGCCCTGGGCATGCTCGTCTCCTACGTGCGCGCCAAGGCGGAGGCCCTCGGCTGGGACGCGCACGTGGGCATCGCCGAGCGCGCCGAACGGCTCGTGGCCACCCTCGTGGTCGCCGGCCTCACCGGCCTCGGTCTGCCCCCGGTCGTCCTGGCCGTCACCTTGGGGCTGCTCGCCGCAGCCTCCCTGGTCACCGTCGGCCAGCGCATGGCTGTGGTGCGCCGCCAGGCGCGCGACGACGTCTGACCGGCCCGGCCGCAGGACCCGCCCGTCAGTCCGCCGCGATCTCCGCGACGACGGCGCCCGTCACCTGCACGAGGTCGGCGGGCGCGATCTCCACATCCAGGCCGCGTTGCCCGCCGGAGACGTACATGAGCTCCGCGTCGAGGGCGGAGGAGTCCAGGACGACGGGGTGGGGCCGGCGCTGGCCCAGGGGAGAGACGCCGCCCCGCACGTAGCCGGTCCGGCGTTCGACGACGGCCAGATCGGCCAGGGCGAGTCGCTTGACGCCCAGCACCGCGGCGGCGGCCCGCAGGTCCAGCTGACCGGACACGGGCACCACGCACGCGGCGAGCGCGCCGTCGGGGTCCGCCACCATCAGCGTCTTGAACAGTCGGTCGGCGGGCACGCTGAGCGCCCGGGCGACCTGGACGCCGAACCGCTCGCCGCCGGCGTCGAGGGCCACGTCGAAGGTGTGCAGCCGGTACGGGACCCCGGCGGCCTCGAGGGCGGCGACGGCCGGTGTGGCCGCCCCGTGCCGGGCGCTGCGATCCTTCTTGCGCTGGCCCACGGCGGACTCAGGCGATCCCGGCCTGCTCGCGCACGTTGCGCTTGATGCGGCCGAGCATGGCGGACATTCCGCGCAGGCGCAGGGGGGTGAGGGCCTTGGCCAGACCGAGGCGGGTGGGGATGTCCTCGGGCACGTCCAGGACCTCGAGGGCGCTCAGCCCGTCCAGGCCCTGGGTGAGCACGGAGGCGAAACCGCGCGTGGTGGGCGCCTCCGGGGGAGCGGTGATGAAGAGGCGGACCGGGGCCTGCGGACCGGGCTCACCCTCGAGCTCCACGGCCAGGAACAGCGGGGTCTGACACTCCACGACCTGCTCCATCTCGGCCTCGTGGCCGTCGTAGCGCTCCGGCAGCGCCGGCAGCTCGTCCGAGAATTCCAGCAGCAGCTCGAGCTTCTCGGGATCGGGCACCCCGGCGAAGTCGTCGATGATCTCGGCCAGGGCGGCGGGCACGGCGTGGTTCTCGGTCATGGTGTCCCAGTCTAGTGATCCACGCCGTGCCGGGGGCTCAGCGCGCGGGGGCCTCGCCCGGCTCTTCGCCGACGGCGATCGGCAGGCGCACGGCGTTGCCCCACTCGGTCCAGGAGCCGTCGTAGTTGCGGACGTCCTCGTGGCCGAGCAGGTACTTGAGCACGAACCAGGTGTGGGAGGACCGCTCGCCGATGCGGCAGTAGGCGATCACGTCGTCACCCTCCTGCAGCCCGGCGCCGGCGCGATAGACCTGCTCCAGCTCGGCGCGGGACTTGAAGGTGCCGTCCTCGTTGGCCGCGGACGCCCACGGCACGGACGCCGCCGTGGGGATGTGGCCGCCGCGCAGGGTGCCCTCCTGCGGGTAGCCGGCCATGTGCGTGGTCTCGCCCGTGTACTCGGGACGGGAGCGGACGTCGATCAGCGGGGTGGTCCCGATGGCCTGCAGGACGTCCTCGCGGGCGGCACGATCTGTGTGGTCGTCGCGCTCGATCACCGGGTACTCGGCGCGGGCCACGGTCGGGACCTCGCGGGTGGTCTCGCGTCCCTCCGCGATCCACTTGTCACGGCCGCCGTCCATCAGGCGCAGGTCCTCATGGCCGTAGAGGGTGAACACCCACAGGGCGTAGGCGGCCCACCAGTTGGACTTGTCGCCGTAGAACACCACGGTGGTGTCCCGGGAGATCCCCTTGGAGGCGGCGAACTCGGCGAAGGCCTCGGGGCCGACGAAGTCGCGGGTGACGGGGTCGTTGAGCTCGGTGTGCCAGTCGACGCGTTGGGCGCCGGGGATGTGGCCGGTGGAGTAGAGGAGAGCGTCCTCGTTGGACTCGAGGACCACGACGTCCTCGTCGCCGACATGGTCGGCGACCCACTGCGTGGACACCAGCTTCTCGGGGTGGGCGTACTCGGAGAACTTCGCGGCGGTATCGGTCATGGCACTGCCTTCCTTCGCGTCGGGGCGGGCCCGCACGGGCCCGGGGCGGGCGGCACGACGACGGCGGGTTCCGTGTCCGTGCCCTGCGCGCCAGATTACGGCACGTCGGTGTCACGTAAGAGGGTAGGGGCCCCTCAGTCCGGGACACGCGAGGTCACATGGGTCGGGTCCGCGGCCCGATAGCATGGCCCGGAATCCCCGTCGTCGACCCTGGGAGTGTCCCGTGGCTCAGATCGTCCACCTCGCCGACCGTTCGCCGCAGGTCACCCCGGACCAGCTGTTGTCCGGCTTCCACCCGTCGTACCGCTTCGGCACGGTGTCCTTCGACACCTACATCCCGGACCCCGCGCACCCCTCGCAGGCACAGGCCGTGGAGCGGCTGCGCCGGTTCGCGGCAGACCTCGGCCGGGGCGGTTCGGGCGGCGGGTTCCTCGGCGGCCTGTTCGGCGGGAAGAAGCGGGCGGCAGGGCCGGCCGGCATCTACCTCGACGGCGGCTTCGGCGTCGGCAAGACCCACCTGCTGGCCTCGACGTGGCACGCGGCCCCCGGGCCCAAGGCGTTCGGCACGTTCGTGGAGTACACCAACCTCGTGGGCGCCCTGTCCTTCCGCAAGGCGGTGGACGAGCTCAAGGAGTACACCCTCGTGTGCATCGACGAGTTCGAGCTCGACGACCCGGGGGACACCGTGCTGATGTCCCGCCTCATGCGCGAGCTGGCCGACGCCGGCGTGCGCCTGGTGGCGACCTCCAACACCCTGCCGGGCTCGCTCGGCGAGGGGCGCTTCGCGGCGCAGGACTTCAAGCGCGAGATCCAGGTCCTGGCCGACCAGTTCGAGGTCATCCGCGTGGACGGCGAGGACTACCGCCACCGCGGCCTCTCCGCCGCCCCGTCGCCGCTGGACGACGCCGCCGTCGAGGCCACCGCCCAGGAGAACTTCCCCGACGCGGGTGTGCTCGCCGTGGACGACTTCGCGGACCTCACCGCGATGCTCTCCCGCGTGCATCCCTCCCGCTACCGCGAGCTCGTCAAGGACGTGGACGTGCTCGCCCTCCACGACGTGCACACCATCACGGAGCAGGCCACGGCCCTGCGCTTCGTGGTGTTCGCGGATCGCCTGTACGACAAGGACGTGCCCGTCCTCGCCTCCGGTGTGCCCTTCGACGCCCTGTTCACGCAGGAGATGATGCACGGCGGCTACATGAAGAAGTACTTCCGCACGGTCTCCCGCATGACCGCCCTGGTCCGGGAGGGCCAGACGGGCGTGGCCGAGCACAAGTGAGCCACCGCCCCTGACCGGCACGACGACGGCGCGCACCGAGGCGGGTGCGCGCCGTCGCCGTGTGCGGGGCAGGGTCAGTGCACGGCGCGGAAGCACAGCGCCGCCCGCTTGCCCGGCAGCTCGACCTCCCGGTCCACCGTGAAGCCCAGAGCCCGGGCGGTCTTCACGGCCCGCGTGTTGCGGACGTCCGGCTCGATCACGAGCCGACGCGTGCCGGGGCGTGCGCCCAACCAGTCCACAATGCTCCGGTAGGCCGTGGCGCGGGCGCGCCCCTGCAGGCCGCCGGGGGCGGTGATGAAATGGAATCCGAGGTCCCCGTCCCGCACCTCGTAGGCGCCGCCGACCTCCTCCGCGCGAGGGTCGTAGGTCTGCACGAGGGCCACGAGGGTCCCGCCGTGCCACACGAGGTGGTTCGCGTGGGTGGGCTGGAACTCGAGGAAGTCGTAGACCTCCTCGACGTCCTGCACGCTGTGCCCGCGCATCCCGTAGAACTCCGCCCGCGGCTCCGTGACGAGTGCGTGGATCAGCGGGGCGTCCAGGGCCGGGCGGACGCGCGTCATGGTCAGGCCCAACGCCCCGACGCCGACCTCGGCCACGATGCGTCCCGGAGGGGCCCCGCCGGGGACGGAGCGGGCGGGTGCGACGCCGCTGCCGGCGGACGGGGGGACGGGACCGGACGGCACGGGCAGCAGGCGGCCGGCGGCCCACGCGTCCAGCTGATCCGTCACGTGCCCGCCTCCGAGACCGGAGGCGCCGAACGGGACGACCCACCGGCTGCGGGTGCGGTCGCCGAGGTCGAACACGACCCGGGCCACTGGCCCGCGGTGGGTGCCGACGGCCAGGCCGGGGGCGTGCGAGGTGGCGCAGACCGCGTCCGCGGTGCCGCCCACCCGGACGGACCCGATCGTGTCGAGCACGTCGGCGAGCCCCGGCACATCCGGCCCGCCGGGATGCTCGTGCGTGAACAGGAACGGGGTCAGGGCATGCGCCGCACCCCACGTCCGAGCCGTGTCGTCGGGGCCCGGCGGCTCAGCGGCGTCGCCGACGGCGGCGACGGCGGCCCGCACGAGGTCCCTCGTCGACGCTGCGACCCCCAGGGCCGCGCGCAGCGGCTCCGGCCCGCGCTCGGCGAGCGCCGCGCCGACCCATGCGGCGGCGTCGCCCCACGGTGCCCACGGGCCGCCGAGCAGGGCCCGCGAGGCGGGCGGCAGGTGCGCGATCAGGGCGGCGGCCACCTCGTGCTCCACGAGGAGCCACCAGCGGGCCGCGGCCGATCCGGCGGCGGCGTCGCCGGCCCACGCCGGGACGGACTCCGCGGCCAGCACGCCGTCCGCGACGAGCGCGTCGACGGCGTCGGCGAGCCAGGCCCGCGGCGCGCCCGGGGTCCGGGTGTCCGTCTGCAGGGCGGCCATCGCGTCCACGGTCCGCTCCTGCGGTGCCAGCGCCTCGAGGGCCTCCCGGATGCGGCGGGACCGCCACGGCGCGCACGCGTCCACGGTGAGGCAGGCGGTGTCCGGGTGGGGCTCGTTGGCCGCCACCACGACGTCGTCCGCCGCGGCCGGCGCGGGCCAGCGCACCCAGCGCTGATCGAGGGACCCGTCGGCGGAGCCCCGGCCCAGCGCGGAGGCCCGCGCCGCACCCCAGGCCGAGCGTCGATCCCGGCGCCGCACGGCCCCGGCGTGCCGGGTGAGCACCGTCCGCCGGTCCGCGACGATCACGCGATTGACCGGCTCGACGTGCCCGTCCAGCACCGCGCAGGCCTCCGCGGCGCTCGCGGCCGTGAGCAGCCGGCGCGCGCTCGGCAGGCCGGTGTCGGCGCGGTCCCAGGCGGGGAACCGCATGCTCACCGGGCCGGCGCCGGGCACGTCCACGAGCCGCCCGCGCGGGGTGTGGGCCACCCGCACGTCCACGGGGTCGCCGCCGCGCACGTGCACCCGCTCGGTCCGGGCGTCGAGGACCTCCGGCCCCTCGGGGGCGTCCTCGAGGACCATCTCGAGCGAGGACACCATCGCCGAGGTCGTCACCCACGCGACGTGCTCGGACTGCCCCACATGCGGGACGCCCGGCACACCGGGGAAGGCCAGGCCGACGACGTCGACGCGGTCCCGGGGACGCTCGGCCTCCACCACGAGGCGCACCTGCTGGTAGACGCCGGGCAGCTCGAGCAGCCGGTGCGGGTCGGCGGCCACGAGCGGAGCGCCCTCGGCGCCGACGCGCACCGCCCAGGCGTTCGAGCCGTCCGCGTCGGGGCGCGGCGAGATCAGCGCCGCGGCGAGCGCGGGGAAGCGCTCGGCCAGCAGGGTGCGGAACAGGGCGGCCGGCGCGTTGGTCAGCCAGACGTTGTAGCCCAGGTGCAGGGCGAGCGCCGTGTGCGGGTCGAACGGCAGCGGCTTCACCCCGTGGGCGGCGAACTCGGGCGCGCGCCGGGCCCCGGCGTCCAGCCCCGCGTTCACGCCGTCGGCGAACCGGGTGAACCAGGCCCGGTCCTCCGCGTCGTCGAGGGCGTCGAACGCCTGGCGGGCCGCACCGTCCAGGTCCATCTGCCGGGCGGCGACGTCGTTCGCCACCGCCGGCGGGCCGAACACCTCGGCGCTCATGCCGGTGACCCGGCGGTGCTCGCAGTCGACCTGCCAGGCCCGCTCCGTCGCCACGTGCCACCCCTGGAGGTAGGCCAGCTCGGGCAGGGACGCGGCCACGAGCGTCGGCACGCCGTGCGCGTCCCGGTGGCAACGGCCCGCCACGTCACCCGTCGCCGTCCCGGTCCACGCGTCCGCGCTCATGCCGCGGCGTCCTGCCGGAGCTCCGCCAGCGCGCGGCGCAGCGGCGCGGCCACCGGGTTGGCCAGGCGACCGGCGTAGAGCAGCGAGCCCGACGGGTCCGTCAGGTCCACCATCTGCGTGGCGTTCCGCAGCTGCAACCGGTTCAGGCACGAGTGCGCGAAGTCCTCCGCGTCCAGGCCGAGGCGCTCCACATCCGCGAGCCCCAGGGCCGTGTACTCGGCGAGGACCCGCCCCACCACGGCGTAGAACTCCTCCGCCGGCAGCAGGGCGTCCGCGTCCATCACGTCGGCCAGATGGCGCAGCACGCCGTCCAGCATGTCCGTGAAGAAGGAGAGGGAGAGGTCCTCGTCGGTGAGGTCGATGCGGATGCGCCGGGTCTGCTCCGTGAGCGGGACGCCGTCCGCGCCGACCACCACCTCCTCCCCGATGTCCTTGAGGAAGGCGCCGGTGACCCGTCCCTCCCGCAGGCGGAGCACGATGTTCTCCCCGTGGGGCATGAACACGGTCGAGTAGGCGGCGGCCAGATGCACCAGCGGGGTCACGTAGGCCGTCACCACCCCGTGCAGCCACTGCGCCGCCGTCAGCCCCGAGCGCTCCACGAGCGCCCCCGCCACGGAGCGGCCCCCGCCGTCCCGGTGCAGCAGCGCCGCCATGGTCATGACCCGCTCGCCCTCCGCCAGGCGCGGCAGCGGACTCTCCCGCCACAGGGCGGCGAGCATCTTCGTGTGAGGACCCTTCGAGCCCACGGCATGGAAGGCGTCCCCGGTGTACCCGGCCGAGGCGTACTCCCGCAGCACCCCGAAGCCCCACCTCGCGAGCAGGGGGTCGGAGTCCACGAGGTCGGCCACCACCGCGTTGATCGCCGGGGTGACGGACATGTACGCGGGGGAGAGGCCGCGCACGAACCCCATGTTCTGCACGGACAACGCCGTCTTCAGCTGCGGGGCGTGCGGGTCGCTCGCGTTGAACAGGGTGCGCACCGCCTGCATGGCCGTGAACGCGTCCGGGTCTTCGCCCACGTGCACCAGCCGCCCCGCGGCGAGGTCGGGGGCGAACGCCACCTGGATCCGGTGCTCCCACTGCCACGGGTGCACCGGGATCAGCGTGTACGCCTCCGGATCGACGTCGAGCGCCGCCGCCCGCTCCGCCCACAGGCCCGCCACCGCCTCGGTGATCGGCGGGGGCGGCGCCGGCACGGCGGCGCCCGCGCTCGCGGTCTTGGGCCAGGTCCACCGTCCCCCGAGCTCGGAGGGGAACGCGAGCCACACCGGGTGCAGCGCCCGCCCGCCCTCGGGGGCGAACATCGCGTACTCCGTGGCCCCCCAGCCGATGCGGCCGTTGGTGGCCACGAAGCCCGGGTGTCCCTCGCTCATGGCGGCCTCCACCGCCGTGTAGTCCGCGTCCACCAGGTCGGCGGCGGACGGGCGCTCGCCGGCCAGGGTGTGGCACCGGGCGGCGAAGGTGGAGGCGAGCTCCTCGAGATAGACGTCCAGCGCCTCGCCGGCCAGCCCGAGCACCTCGGCCGCGTCGAGGACGAAGCGGTCGACGGCCACCGCGTCCGGATCCCCGGCACGGCACACCGAGTCCGGATCCACGCCGAGGTGCTCGAGCGGGAGGGCACGCGCGGTGAACGTCCACCGCACCCCGCCCAGGGTGAGCGTGTAGGCGTGGCGGCCGGCGTCGTCGACCCGCTCGCCGCGCACCGGCGTCAGGAGCCGCTCATGGGTGAACTCGCGGATCGCCTTGGCGACGAGCAGCCGGTGGGCGTGCCGGGCGGTCGGCGCCGTCAGCGCGTCCAGGCGGGACGGGGAGGACGGGGGGACGGGGGTCATGCGGACACCTGCCTGTCGGGGGTGAGGAGGAGCGGGGGCTCGGGGAGGGTGAGGTCCAGCCCGGCGGCGAGGACGCCGATCCGGCTGGCAGTGAAGGACTCGGGCGTGGCGATCGAGAGCATCGCCGTCTTGGATCCCAGCGCCACGGGACCGAGCTCCGTGAACCCGGCGGCCAGGTTCTTCGCCCGGATGGCGGCGTTGCGCTCGTCCGGCTCGACGACGACGCGCCGCGCCCCCGGCTGGGCCAGGCACCAGCGCACCACCGCGGCCATCACCAGGTCCGTGGTCCCGGGCACCGGGGTGTCCGTCGGGGCGACGAGCACGTGCAGGCCGACGTCGCCCGGCGCGCCCGCATACCGTCCGGCCAGCTCCGAGTGGGCCGGGTCGTAGACCTCCACCAGGAAGGTCGCAGTCCCGTCCACGAGCCCCACGTGCGCGTGGTGGTGCGGGTGCGCGGCGATCGCCTCGTACTCGGCCACGACGTCGGCCAGACCCGCCTCCGTCATCTCCCAGTACACGGCGTGCGGGGACGTCACCCACCGGTGCAGCAGCGGATGGTCCTGCGCGCCCACGGGACGGAGCTCCACACGACGGGCCGCGCTCGCGGCCGCACCGTCCACGGTGGTCTGCGGCGGCGTCACGGCGCTCACCGGACGCCCGCCGCGACGGCACCGAAGTCCTGGAACGCGATCGACTCGGCCTGCGCGTAGACCTCACGGCCGGCGATCGTGCTGAGGATGCGGCCGCTGTGCTCCGCCGCCATGCCCAGGTCCGGGCCGGTGAGACCCAGGGGCTGTTCGGCGGTGTTGTGCACGAAGATCCGGCGGCCGCTCACGTCGATCGCGTGGTCCGCGTTCGCCGTCGTCCGACCGTCCTCCGCGCGCAGCAGGTGCCGCACCGGCTCCAGGAACGGATGGTCCGGGTGGCGGTAGCCCGTGCCCGCGACGACACGGTCCACCACGCGCCCCCCGGTCACCCCGGTCTCCTCGTCGCGCAGGGTGACCTCCACCCGGGGCGCACCCGGGCCCGCGACCAGGCGGGCGTCCGCCACCGACGTGCCCGGCCACAGCCGGGCCGGGTCCAGCGGACCCACCTGGCGCTCGTACAGCGCGTGGTAGACGTCCTCGATCGTGTACTCGCTGATCCCCTTGTACAGGGACCGGTGGGATGCGTTGATCTCATCCCGCCGCGCCCGGGGCAGAGTGGCGAAGTGCCGCTCATAGTCCAGCGAGGTCAGCTCGAGCGTGAGCTGGCCGACCTCCATGCCGAAGAACCGGGGTGAGCGCGTGACCCACGTGAGGTCCGGGTGGCCCGCGTTCAGCAGGTCCAGGGCGCACTCCGCCGCCGACTGGCCGCTGCCCACCACCAGGACCGACCCGGCCCCGGCGATGTCCTCGCGACGGCCCATGTACTCACCCGTGTGCACCACGGGGGACGCGCCGACCCGGGCCGACTCCTCCGCGACGCGCGCGAGCGGCGCGGGCAGGGACGGCACCGTGCCCGTGCCCACCACCACGTGGTCGGCCCGGTGCGTGCTGGTCCCGGCCGCGGAGGCCGCCTCCACCACGAACTCGTCCGCCTGATCGTCCCACCGCACCGCCGTCACCGTGGTCGCGTAGGCGATGCCGGGCAGCTGGGCTGCCACCCACGCGCAGTAGTCCGAGAACTCCCGCCGCAGCGGGTACCAGGAACCCCGGATGTAGAAGCGGTGCAGCCGGCCCATCGCCTTGAGATACGCCAGGAACGAGTACGGGGAGGTCGGGTCCGCGAACGTCACCAGGTCCGCGAGGAACGGCACCTGGATCTGCGCGCCCGGCAGCATCATGCCCGGGTGCCACACGAACGCGTCGCGGCTCTCCACCACCTCCACCTCGACGTCGGGCAGCGGGTGGGCCAGCGCGGCCAGGCTCAGGTTGAACGGGCCCAGCCCGATCGCGAGCACGCGGCGGGGGGACGTGGACGCCGGGCTCATGCGCACACCTGCTCTCCGTGCTCGTCCACGCGCGCCGCGGACGGACGTGGCCCCGCCGAAGCGGGGAGCGTGCAGGACACGGCGACCGACGGGCCATGCGGACGGGTCCGCGCCACCCCGCGACACCGATGACGGCTCGCCCGCACCGCGTCGACGTGCCGCAGCGCCGCCTCCTCCACGACGTCGACCAGCTCCTCCAGCTCGCCCGAGGTGACCGCGGGGTTCAGGATCGTGAACTTCAGATGGGGCACCCCGTCCACCACTGTCGTCGCGATCAGCGCGCGCCCGCCGGCCACCAGCTCCCGGTGCGTCGCCGCCTGCACCGCCGTGCACTCCTCCTCCGACAGTCCCTCGGCCCGCACCCGGAACAGCACTGTCACCAGCGTCGGATCCTCCAGCACCGCGAACGTCGGCCGGGCCCGCAGGATCCCGCACGCCTGCCGCGTGCGTTCGCGCGCCCCCGCGAACAGGGACACCACCGCCTCGGCCCCATGCTCACGCAGCGTCAGCCACAGCTTGAGCGAGTCGAACCGGCG
Source organism: Micrococcus luteus (assembly GCF_022664405.1). Taxonomy (NCBI): domain Bacteria; kingdom Bacillati; phylum Actinomycetota; class Actinomycetes; order Micrococcales; family Micrococcaceae; genus Micrococcus; species Micrococcus luteus. The sequence goes on from NZ_JAKRLB010000013.1 coordinate 67,966, forward strand.
GCTCGTCTGCAAGGACCGATCCGCCAGGTTCGGATGGACGCTGTCCTCCGGGTTCAGGTAGTCCGCATGCACCGTCACATGGCGCAGGCTCTCGGCGTCCCGCACCACCAGCGCGCTGCAGGCCAGCCCCACGTAGAACGTCTTGTGGAAGTCCATCGTCACCGAGTCCGCACGGTGCAGCCCCGGCAGCTCGTGGCGCGTCGCCGCGCTCGCGGCGAGGATCCCGCCCACGGCCGCGTCCGCATGGACCCACATCCCGTGGCGTTCGGCGACGTCGGCGATGGCCGGCAGCGGGTCGATGGCGCCGCGGTCGGTGGTCCCCAGCGTCGCGACGACGGCCATCGGCACGGCACCGGCGGCCACCTCACGTTCGACCGCCTCGGCCAGGGCCCCGGGGTCCAGACGCCCGGCGGCGTCGGTGGGGACGACGACCACGGCGTGGCGACCCAGCCCGAGCAGGCCGGCTGCCTTGGCGATGCTGTAGTGCGTGGCGGCGCTGACGAAGACGCGCAGCGAGCCGAGCACCTCGGCGGGCAGGTCGGCGAGCCCGGCGTGGCCGGTGAGGCGCTGCACGGCGCGGCCGCGGGCCAGCGTCATGGCCTGCAGGTTGGAGGCCGACCCTCCGGAGGTGAAGACGCCGTCGCCCGCGGCGAACCCGCACCAGCGTCCGACCTCGGCCAGGAGCCGCTGCTCCATGAGCGCCGCGGAGCGGGCCTGGTCCCAGGACTCGACCGCCGTGTTGAGCGCCCCGAGCACGGTGTCCGCTGCGGTGCTGGAGAGCAGGACCGGGCAGTTGAGGTGAGCGGCATAGCGCGGGTGGTGGTAGGCGGTGGTCTGGTGGGCGTAGAGCTCCGCGACCTCGGCGAGGGCGTCGTCGAGGCTGCCCGTCGGCTGCGAGAAGTCGACGGCGCCGACGGCGTCGGCCAGGTGCGTCGACGGGGTGTCCGGGTGGACCCCCGCGCGGTCGTAGGCGGTGTCGACGGCCACCCGGGCCGCCCTGCCGGTGGCGTCGAGGTAGGCGGCGGGATCGCCGAGTCCGAACAGGCGAGGGAGCATGGGAGGGCCTTCCGTGAGGGGGTCGTCGGCTCCGGGCGGCGTGCGCCACGGACGTCCCGCACAGTAGGAAAGCCTTACCTAAGAAAGCAAATACGCAACAATGACGTGACGTATTCAAAGGGAGGACTCCAGCAAAGGTGAGGCTCACCTATGCTGACCGGATGACGAGCTCCTCCGTCCTCCCCCCGCCTGCCGCCCGTCCCTCGCGTGTCGAGGCCCTGCAGATGAAGGCCTACCGCGGGCTCGCGGCCCTCGGCCAGGCGATGCCCGTTGACCGCGACGAGTATCCGCAGTGGACCATGACGGTCCGCGCCACGTGGCTGCTCGCCCCCCGGCTGCGTCGTCTCACGTTCGCCGCGGAGGAGTTCCGCACGTTCACCCCGCAGGGCTGCGACGAGTACTTCGGGCTGCTCACCCCGCCCCCGGGGCGGGCGCTCGTGATGCCCGATCCCGCGGCGCTCAATGCGCGGCGAGCGGTCGGGCGGATCCCCGAGGACGTGCGGCCGGATCTGCGGTGGTACACGGTCGCCGAGCACCGGCCCTCCGTCGGTGAGATCGACGTCGACGTCGTCGTGCACGACCATGCGGGCCCCGCCGGCACGTGGGCGCGCACCGCACGTCCGGGCGACGTCGCCGGCTTCCGCACCGGGACGGGCGCCTATCGTCTGCCGGCGGCGGGGGAGTCGCACCTCGTGGTGGGGGACGAGACCGCAGTCCCGAGCATCGCCGCCGCCCTCGCCGCGCAGCGTCGCACGCCGCACGGGGGCCGGATGGACGTCGTCCTGGAGGTGCCCGGCCGTGACCACGTCCCCGCCCTCGAGGTCCCGGAGGGCGCCACGCTCACGGTCCTGCACCGCGGAGACGCCGTGCCGGGCGCCCTGCTCACGCCGCACCTCGAGGACCTCCCCGCCGCGCCCCGCGACCACGTGTGGACGTGCGGCGAGCAGTCGCTCGCGACGGCGGCGCGGCGGGTGATCGTCCGCCGCGGCATCGCACCGAAGCGCGCGATCATGTTCAGCGGCTACTGGCGGGTGGACGGCCCGCGGCTCTGATCCCGTCCGACGGTCGGCGTCCGTGCTCCGAGCACGAGGCCGACCGCACGCCCCGGAACGACGAAGGGCCCCTCCGCCAGGAGGGGCCCTTCGTGTGTGGAGCGGATGACGAGATTCGAACTCGCGACCTCCACCTTGGCAAGGTGGCGCTCTAGCCAACTGAGCTACATCCGCCTGAGTCGATCCTCACGGATCGTCTCCGTGCGCGATACTGGGTTCGAACCAGTGACCTCTTCCGTGTCAGGGAAGCGCGCTACCGCTGCGCCAATCGCGCTCGTCCACCTCCGAGGAGGTGGTGAACATGCCGCCACTCCCGGTCGGAGAAGCCTGCGAGGTCGGGACGGGATTCGAACCCGCGTATACGGCTTTGCAGGCCGCTGCCTCGCCTCTCGGCCACCCGACCAGGGGTGAAGGTTGAGCGAGCGGATGACGAGATTCGAACTCGCGACCTCCACCTTGGCAAGGTGGCGCTCTAGCCAACTGAGCTACATCCGCGTGTCGGTGCCGCCGGGATCCGCTCGTCCGAGCCGCTCACCTGCGTTTTCCAACGAGAAAGAACTCTAGGCCATCTCCGCCCGGATGCAAAATCGGCGTCCGGAGGCGTGTCGGGCCACCCCGTCGGGGGTCCGCGGACCCTGCCAGAATGGCTGACCATGACCCAGCCACGCCTCGCGCATCAGACCCCCCACGGACGCATGTACGCGCGCTCCCTCTCGGGCCTGCCCGAGGTCCCGTCCATCACCACCGTGATCGGCATGGAGAAGACGGACCTGGACGGCTGGGTCGGGTGGATGGCGGCCCAGTCCGTGACCCAGGATCCGCGCCTGGCGGAATCGGTGGGCTCCGCTGCCCGCCTGAAACAGGTGGCCCGGCAGTCCGCCGACGCCGCGGCCCGCTACCGGGACGCCGCGGCCGAGCGCGGGGACCGCGTGCACGACTATGCCGAGCAGGTCGCCCAGCGCGCCCTCGGCCGTCCCCACACCATGGCGGAGGCCCGCGCGCGCCTGATCGAGCACGGTGAGGGTGCCTACGCGGACCGCTTCGACGAGTGGTGGGACCTCTACGACGTCCGGCCGATCGCGGCCGAGATCACCGTCTGGAACCACACGGTGGGCTACGCGGGCACCCTGGACCTCGTCGCCCGGATCGGCGGCCGGCTGTGTCTGATCGACTACAAGACGAAGGGCACGGGGCGGGACGGACGGGTCAAGGCGCTCGACCCCAAGGTGGTCATGCAGCTGACCGCCGGCCTGAAGGCGGAGGAGTCCCTCGTGGACCCCGAGGCCGGCACCTGGGAGGAGTGGCGACACGGCCAGGCCGAGATGCTGCTCGGCGTCGCCCTGGGGGAGACCGAGGTCGCCGTGCACCAGGCCAACCCTGGCGTGCTGCCCCGCCACTGGCACAAGTTCTGGGCCCTGCGCCAGGTCTGGAAGCACGCGCAGGCCGTGGACGACGCCGGCCCCGCGCTCCGCCTCATCGGCCCGCCTCCGCCGTCGGTCCCGGCGTCGGCGGCCACCGGCCTGCAGGCCGTGCGCGCCGCGGCGTTCGGCGGCGGCTCCCACGCCGCCCCGGACGCGGCGCCCGACGGGTCGTCGTCGCGCCCGGCGTCCGCCGCCGAGGGCGGCGATAGGGTGACGGCGTGACCGTCCTGCCCGTCCGCACCGTCCCCGACCCCGTCCTGCGCACCGCCGCGTCGCCCGTGCCCGCGGGGGCGGACGTGCGCGCCCTGATGGCGGACATGATCGAGACGATGCACGCCGTCGGGGGCGTGGGCCTGGCCGCGCCCCAGGTGGGCGTGGGCCTGCGGGTCTTCGTGTTCGACGTTGCCGGCGTCGCCGGGCATGTGGTCAATCCCGTGCTCGAGACCGCCGGGCAGGCGCTGCGGGAGCCGGGCGAGGGGTGTCTGTCCGTGCCCGGGCTGCGCTACCACCCGGCGCGCGCCGCGGAGGCCGTCGTCCGCGGCACCGACGTGGACGGGAACCCGGTGGAGCACCGGGGGACCGGCCTGCTCGCCCGCTGCCTCCAGCACGAGACCGACCACCTCGACGGGATCCTCTACGTCGACCGCCTCGACGGCGAGGAACGCCGTGAGGCCCGCCGCCGCATGCGCGCCGGCGAGGTGGACCGCGCCGCTCGCCGCATCGGGGCCGCGCGCGCGGCCGCCGTCAGCTCGGTCTTCGGCGCCCCCGCCGCCCCCGCCGCCGGAACAGGAGCCGCCCGATGACCGCCCCGACGCCCCTGCGCGTGCTCTACGCCGGCACGCCCGAGACCGCCGTGCCCGTGCTGCGCGCCCTGCTCGACTCACCCCACGAGGTCGTCGGCGTGCTCACCCGGCCGGACGCCCCGGTCGGGCGCCGGCGGGTGCTGACCCCGTCGCCGGTCGCGGTCGTGGCCGAGGAGGCCCGCCTGCCCGTGCTCAAGGCCGACCGACTCCGCGGACCCGAGGGCGCCGATGCCCTCCAGGCGATCCGGGCGCTCGAGGCGGACGTGGCCGTCGTCGTCGCCTACGGGGCGCTCGTGCCCGCCGAGGCCCTGCAGACCCCCCGCCACGGCTGGCTCAACCTGCACTTCTCCGCGCTGCCGGCCTACCGCGGCGCCGCCCCCGTCCAGCGCGCCGTGATGGCAGGGGAGACCGAGATCGCCGCCGACGTGTTCCAGCTCGAAGAGGGCCTGGACACCGGACCCGTCTTCGCCCGACTCACCCGCCCCGTCGCGGCCGACGAGACCGCCGGGACCGTGCTCACCGACCTCGCCGAGCGCGGCGGCCCGCTCGTGATCGACGTGCTCGACCGCCTGGCGGACGGCACCGCGACGGCCACGCCCCAGCGCGGCGAACCCACCCACGCACCGAAGCTCACGGCCGCAGACGGCCTGGTGGACCCCGCCCGCCCGGCGGCCGAGGTGGCCGCCCGGATCAACGGCGTCACCCCCGAGCCCGGCGCCTGGGGCTGGCTGACCGCGGACGACGGCGCCGCCCCGGCCCGTTTCAAGCTCGACGGCGTCGCCCCGGTCCGCGCCGGCGACGACGGCTGGCCCTCCGTACTCGACGCCGCGGCTCCCGGGCAGATCCTGGTGGCCGCGAAGGCCGCCTGGCTGCGCACCGCCGGCGGGGCCGTCCGGCTCTCCCGAGTCCAGCCGGCGGGCAGGAAGCTGATGCCGGCCGCCGACTGGGCGCGCGGCGCCGCCGCCGGGGCCGCGCTGCTGGCCGGGGAGGCGCTCGCCCACCACGAAGAACAGGCCCGCCGGGAGGCCGCCGCCCGGGCCGCGGCACGCCAGGCCGCGCGGAACGCCACGGAACAGGACGAGGAGGCACGCGCATGAGCCGCGAGAGACAGCCAGGACAGGGCCGGGGCGAGCGAGGGGCCCGCGGAGAACGCGGCCGCGCACCCCGGCCAGACCCCCAGGACCGCCGGGATGCGCAGGGGCGCACCCGCAACCGGGGTCGCTCCGGCGCCGGACGGAAGTACTCGGCGCAGGCGCCGTCGCAGCGCTCCCGCACCGCCGACCCGGCGCGCCGCGTCGCGTTCGGGGTGGTCCGCTCCGTCCACGCCGAGGACGCGTACGCGAACCTGGTCCTCCCGGCGCGCATCCGCCAGGCCCGCCTCGACCGGCGCGACGCCGGCTTCGCCACCGAACTCGCCTACGGCACCCTGCGCGGGCTCGGCCTGTACGACGCGATCCTGACCCGCTGCGTGGACCGCCCGCTCGAGCAGATCGACCCACCCGTGCTCGACGCCCTGCGGCTCGGCGCCCACCAGCTGCTGGGCATGCGCGTGCCCGCCCACGCCGCCCTCGACGCCACCGTCTCCCTCGTGCGCGCCGAGATCGGGGCCGGCGCCTCCGGGTTCGTGAACGCGGTGCTGCGTCGGGTTGCCGAACGCCCCCTCGAGGAGTGGCTGGCCGACGTCGCCCCCGCCGACGGCGGCGACGCCGCCCTGGCCGTCCGCACCTCGCACCCCGTGTGGATCGTCCGCGCGCTGCGCCAGGCCCTGGCCGCTCACCGCGGCACCCGCCACATCGCCGACCGCGACGCCGAGCTGGCCGCCCTGCTCGAGGCGGACAACGCCCCGCCCGTGGTCAACCTCGTCGCCCTGCCCGTGGCCGGTGGGGCCGAGGCGCTCGCCGCGGCCCTCGACGACGGCGCCGAACCCGGGCCGCTGGCCCCGGACTCCGCCCTGCACTCCGGCGGCGACGCCGGCCGTCTGCCCGGGGTGCGCGAGGGCGTGCTCCGCGTCCAGGACGCCGGCTCCCAGCTCACCGCCCGCGCCCTGGCCCAGGCACCCGTCCCCGCGGCCGAGGGGCGGGCCGAGCGCTGGCTCGACCTGTGCGCCGGCCCCGGCGGCAAGGCGGCCCTGCTGGCCGCCCTCGCCGCCGAGCGGGGTGCGACGCTCGTGGCCAACGAGGTCGCCCCGCACCGCGCCGACCTCGTCCGGCAGGCACTCGCCGCCGTGCCCGCCGGAGCCTGGACCGTCCGGGCCGGGGACGGCCGCACGATCGCCGACGCCCCCGAGGCGGCCCCGGCGTTCGACCGCGTCCTCGTGGACGCCCCCTGCACCGGCCTCGGTGCGCTGCGCCGCCGACCCGAGTCGCGCTGGCGCCGCACCCCGGCCGACCTCGCCGAGCTCACCGGCCTGCAGGCCGAGCTGCTCGACGCGGCGGTCTCCGTCCTCGCCCCCGGCGGCGTGCTCGCCTATGTCACTTGCTCCCCGCACGTCGCGGAGACCGTCGTCCAGGTCCAGGACCTCGTGCGCCGCCACCCCGAGCTGGAGCTGCTCGACGCCCGCACCGCCCTCGACACCGTCGCGCTCGACGACCTGCGCCTGGACGAGGCCGAACCCGCCGGCGCGCCGGAGCCGGCCGATGTGGTCGCCCGCACGGCCCAGCTCTGGCCGCACCGGCACGGCACCGACGCCATGTTCCTGGCCCTGCTGCGCGCCCCCGGCGCCTGACCGAGAGGACCCGCCCATGACCGCCCGCGCCCCGCGCCTGCACCCCTCGATCCTGTCCGCGGACTTCGCCCGCCTCGCCGACGAGCTGGCCCGCATCCCCAGCGCAGACGCGGTGCACGTGGACGTCATGGACAACCACTTCGTCCCGAACCTCACCCTCGGCCTGCCCGTGGTCGAGGCGATCCGACGCGCCACGGACCTGCCGCTGGACCTCCACCTGATGATCGAGGACGCCGACCGCTGGGCGCCCGGCTACGCGGAGGCGGGGGCCGAGTCCGTGACCTTCCACGCCGAGGCGTCGGCGGCGCCCGTCCGACTGGCCCGCGAGCTGCGCGCGGCCGGAGCGAAGGCCGGCATGGCGCTGCGGCCGACGACCGCGGTCGAGCCCTACCTGGACATGCTCCCGGAGCTGGACATGCTCCTGCTGATGACCGTGGAGCCCGGCTTCGGGGGGCAGGCGTTCCTCGACGTCGTGCTGCCGAAGATCCGCCGGGCCCGCCGCGCCCTCGACGGCGGGCCCGCCCCGCTGGCCCTCCAGGTCGACGGCGGCGTGAACCGGGAGACCATCGAACGCGCGGCCGAGGCCGGGGCCGACGTGTTCGTGGCCGGCTCCGCGGTGTTCGGCGCCGAGGACCCCGACGCCGCGCTCGTCGGCCTGCGCACCGCCGCCGCCCGCGCCTGCCACTGAGCCCGGCGACGCGGTCGCCCGGCCGCCGCGCCGGACGTCGCCCGGTGACGTCCGGCATGCGCGGCCGGCCGGGCGTGCGATACTGCTGGACAGCAACGTGCTCCGAGATGCGGTGGAAGTCCGCACCGGCGGTGACAGCCCGCTAACCGCGCGGCCCGTCCTCATCCGAGGCGGTGCCGGGCGGCCTGACCGGTGGAATTCCGGTGCCGACCGTACAGTCGGGATGGGAGAGGCACGCGGCGGAGCCGTTCCGCGCCCTGCGCGGGAGGGCTGCGGAGCGCACCCCTCGGAGTCCCGATCCGAGGAGGTGGCGTCACGGTCATGGACTGGTTAGTGGACGCCTTCAACTGGACCATCCCGGTCGCCGGCGGGGGCCTGCTCATGCGCGAGGTGCTGGGCAACGTCTTCGGCCTCGCCTCCGCCCTGGGCGGCATGGCGCGCAGGGTCTGGGCCTGGCCCGTGGGCATCCTCGGCAACCTCATCCTGCTGACGGTCTTCCTCGCCTCCCTGTTCACGGGGGCCGATCACGCCACCCTGCTCGGCCAGGCCGGCCGACAGGTCATGTTCATCGCCGTCTCCGTCTACGGCTGGGCGCGCTGGCGTCAGGCCCGCCGGGGCCACGCCGAGGACGCTCCCGCCATCACCCCGGAGTGGGCCGGCTGGCGCGGGCGCGTGTTCCTCGTGACGGCCATGGCGGTCGGCACCGTCGCCCTCACCCCCGTGTTCCGCGCCCTGGGTTCGTGGGAGCCGGTGTGGGCGGACGCCTGGACGTTCGTGGGATCGCTGCTGGCGACCTACGGCATGGCGCGCGGCTGGGTGGAGTTCTGGCTGATCTGGGTGGCCGTGGACGTCGTCGGCGTGCCCCTGCTGTGGAGCACCGGCTACTACGCCTCGGCCGTGATGTACGCCTTCTACGGCGCCTTCACCCTGATCGGCTTCTTCGTGTGGCTGCGCGCCACAGACCGGGACAAGCCCGCCGTGGAGACGCTGCTGCCCGACGGCCCCGAGGGGGACGTCGCCCGATGAGCGCCGCCGAGACCCCGCCCGCCGACCCCATGGACCTCGCCGTCCACGCCGCGCTGCGCGGTGTGCGCGGCGCCAACCCCCTCGTCGGGGCCGTCCTGACCGACGAGGCCGGCCGCGTCCTGGCCGTCGGCCACCACCGCGGACGGGGGACCGCCCACGCCGAGGTCGACGCCCTCGCCCGCTGGCGGGCCGCCCGCGCCGCGGATCCGGCCCTGGCCGCCCTCGACCCCGCCGGCCTGACGCTGCACGTCACCCTCGAGCCCTGCGACCACACCGGCAGCACCGGCCCCTGCTCCCAGGCCGTCCTGGACGCGGAGATCGGCGCACTGCGCTACGCCGTCGCGGACCCCACCGGTCACGACGGCGGCGGCGCGGCCCGCCTCGCCGCGCACGGGGTGCACGTCACCGGCCCCACCGGCGAGACGGCCGCCCTCACGCTCACCGCCCGCTGGCGCGAGGTCCGCGACGCAGGCCGTCCGTGGGTGACCGGGCACCTCGCTCAGTCCCTCGACGGCCACGCCGCGGCCGCCGACGGCACGAGCCAGTGGATCACCGGCCCGGACTCCCGCGTCCACGCCCACGAGGTGCGCTCCCGCGTCGACGCCATCGTCGTCGGCACGGGGACCGTCCTGGCCGACGACCCCCGCCTCACCGCCCGTGACGCCGTCGGCGCCGAACTCGCGCACCAGCCCGTGCCCGTCGTCCAGGGTCACCGGCCCGTGCCCGACGGCGCCGCCCTGCGCACCCACCCGGTGGTGCTGGAGGTCCTCGACCACGACCCGCACGCCGTCCTCGCCGCGCTCGCCGCCCATCCCGGGCCCTGGCCCCACGGCCGCCGTGCCGAGCACGTGCTCATCGAGGGCGGGCCCCGCGTGCTCGGCGCGTGGCTGCGCGCCGGCCTCGTGGACGAGCTCATGGTCTACACCGCGCCCCTGCTGCTCGGCCCGGGCCGCGCCGCCGTCGCCGGCCTGGACGTCGCCACGCTGTCCGAGGCACTGCGCTGGCACCCCGACCCCGCGGAGGGTGGCCCCGTCCGTGCCCTCGGGGACGACGTCTGGACCCACCTGAGCCCCGTGCCGGCCCCGCGCCTGCCCACCGCCCCCGCCCCGACCCGTTTCCAGGAGGACTGAGTGTTCACCGGCATCGTCACCCATCTCGGCACCGTCGTCGCCCTCGAGCACGACGCGGCCGCCGACACCGCCCTGCTGACCCTCGACGCCGGCGGCGCCCTCGACGGGCTGCCCGCCGGCGGCTCGCTCGCCGTCGACGGCGTGTGCCTCACGGCCCTCGACGAGCCCACGGGGCGCCCCGGCGTGTTCCGTGCCGACCTCATGGGCCAGACGCTGCGGATGACCAGCCTCGGCGACCGCGCCCCGGGGGACCGGGTCAACCTCGAGCGCTGTCTGCGCCCCACCGACCACCTGGACGGGCACGTGGTCCAGGGCCACGTGGACGGGACCGGCCAGGTCCTCGCGGTCACCCCGCACGGGGCCTGGACCACCCTGCGCATCGGCCTGCCCGCCCGCCTGGCGCGTTACGTCCCCGCGCAGGGGGCCATCGCCCTGCAGGGCGTCTCCCTCACCGTCACCGCCGTCTCCGACCCGGGCGCGGCCGCGCACTGGTTCGAGGTCGGCATCATCCCGGCCACGCTCGAGGCCACCACCCTGGGCGCCCTGCGGCCGGGCGACCGCGTCAACCTCGAGACCGACGTGCTCGCCCGGTACGCCGAGCGTCTCGCGCTCATCCCGTCCGCCCCCGCCGCACCCACCGAGGAGGCCCGCCCGTGAGCGAGCACATCCGTCTGGACCCCGTCCCCGCGGCGATCGCCGCGATCGCCGCCGGCCGGCCCGTCGTCGTCGTGGACGACGCCGACCGCGAGAACGAGGGCGACCTGATCTACGCGGCCGCCCTGGCCACCGACGAGGTCACCGCCTTCACCGTCCGCCACACCTCGGGCGTCATCTGCGCGCCCCTGCCGGCCGGCCTGGCCGACCGCCTGGCCCTGCCGCCCATGACCACCGTCAACGAGGACCCCAAGGGGACCGCCTACACCGTGAGCGTGGACGCCGCCGCCGGCGTCACCACCGGCATCTCCGCCGCCGACCGCACCCGCACCCTCCGCGTGCTCGCCGACCCCGGTGCCGCCCCCGGTGACCTGACCCGGCCCGGTCACGTGTTCCCCCTGCGCGCCGTCCCCGGCGGCGTCCGGGCCCGCCGCGGCCACACCGAGGCCGGCGTCGAGCTGTGCCGCCTGGCCGGCGTCGCGCCCGTGGCCGCCATCGCCGAGCTCGTCCACGACGACGGCACCATGATGCGCCTGCCCGCCCTGCGGGAGTTCTCCGATGAGCACGGCCTCGTGCTCATCTCCATCGAGGACCTCGTGGCCCACCTGGAGGAGACGACGCCGACCCTGACCGCCGTCCCCGCCGAGGCCACCCTGCCGACCCGGCACGGCCTGTTCCGCGTGAGCGTGCACGTGGACGCCGAGACCGGGGCTGAGCACCTGCTGCTCGTGGCGGGGGAGACCGACCCGGAGCGTCCCCTCACCGTCCGCGTGCACTCGGAGTGCCTCACCGGCGACGTGCTCGGCTCCCTGCGCTGCGACTGCGGCCCCCAGCTCGAGGACGCCCTGGCCCGCGCGGCGGCCGAGGGCGGCGCCGTCCTCTACCTCCGGGGCCACGAAGGACGCGGCATCGGCCTGGCCAACAAGATCCGCGCCTACCGGCTCCAGGAGGAGGGGATGGACACCGTCGAGGCCAACCTCGCCCTCGGTCTGCCCGCCGAGGCGCGCGACTGGGCCGGGGCCGCCGCCGTCCTCACGGCCGCCGGCCATCGGCGCATCCGCCTGGTCACCAACAACCCCGCGAAGGTCGCGGGGCTGCGGGCGGCCGGCATCGACGTCGTCGAGCGTGTCCCGGCCCCCACGCCCGTCACCGAGCACAACGTCGTCTACCTGCGCACCAAGCGGGACCGCATGGCCCACGCCCTGGCGGACCGCGTGCTCGAACCGCCGACGGCCACCGGCGGCCCCGCCACGCCGGCCGATGACCCGACCACCGACCCGACCCACCCCACCCACCAGGAGGACACCCCATGAGCGGCGCCGGAGCCCCGACCTTCACCCCCGACCCCGCCGCTGCGAGCGGCCTGAACGTGGCGATCGTCGCCGCCCAGTGGCACACGGAGATCATGGACGGGCTGATCGCCGGGGCGCAGGCCGCCGCGGCGGATTTGGGCCTGGAACCCGTGCTCGTGCGCGTGCCCGGCACCGTCGAGCTCACCGTCGCCGCGGCGCGGCTGGCGGAGCGATTCGACGTCGTCGTGGTCCTGGGCGTCGTGGTGCGCGGGGACACCCCGCACTTCGACTACGTGTGCCAGTCCGTGACCCAGGGCGTGACGGAGGTCTCGGTGCGCACCGGCGTTCCCGTGGGCTTCGGCGTGCTCACCGTGGACACCGAGCAGCAGGCCCGCGACCGGGCGGGCCTGCCCGGATCCCGAGAGGACAAGGGACGCGAGGCCCTCGAGGCGGCCGTCCTCACCGAGCTCGCGCTGCGCTCGGTCACGCCACGGGACTGAGGGTGGCCGGGCGGGGCTGCCTGCTGGGTCGGCTGCTCTCGACGTGGACCCTGTCCCCGGGGCCGGTGGGGTGATCGCAGGCCGGTCAACCGGGCCCGTCCGGAACGCCGGCAGCCCCGCGCCGTCATGGATGGGGTCGGCCGGAGGGCGCGGGGACCCGACGATAGAGGCGGAGACGCGAAGCCCCCGCCCTTCGTCTCGCTCGCGGCATCCACAGCTCGTCGTCCACTGCCCCGACCGTCAGGGCGGGCCGTTGACCCCCAACGCGTTCACCGCCGCAGACGGGTGATCTATGCGGCCCGCCCCGCCTCGGACGACTGCGTCGGGGTGCACGGAGCCTGCCGCAGCGTGGCCGCGTTCAAACAGTCCATGGCCCTGCTGGGAGCTGCGCGAGACCGGGCTGCTGCTCACCCCCCTGGTGCCGGCCCGCTCCATCGTCCCCGGTGCACGTCTGGCCTGCGACTGGCTGGGCCACTATGAGAAGCGCGAACCCGTCGCCTCCGCCTACGCCGACCTGGCCGGCCTCATCTTCGAAAGGATCACCGCATGAACGAGAAGCAGCTTGAGCCCGACCTGAGTCTGCGAGCACAGCGACGCAAGCCCACCCCGGCCCCCCAGACCCCGGCTCCCGGAGCGGTGATCCCCGCAGAACCGGCAACGACCTCGGACCCGGCCGGTGGGTATGCGCCCCTGGCGCGGCGTGGGGCGCCGACCGTGGCCCTGAACGTGCGAGTGCCCGAAGCGATCCGCGACGCGGTGCGTCGAGAGGCCGCCACGAACCCGGCAACGCCCAGCCAGGCCGCGGTCATCGAAGCCCTAGGGCATGTCTGACAATCGTTTGGACCATGCGATCACAGCATTCAGGACCACAGCGGCCCTGTAGATGATCGCGTACTTGTCATACCGGGTCGCCAGACCCCGCCACTGCTTCAGGTGAGCGTACTGACGCTCGATGACGTTGCGGCCCTTGTAGGCGTCCACGTCGAGGCTGACGGGGCGCCCGCCGCGGGCACCGCGCCGTCTGCGGTGGCCCTGCTGGTCGGCCGGTTCGGGGATGACCGCTTTGATCCCACGGGCGCGTAGGTGGGTGCGGATCGCCCGGGAGGAGTACGCCTTATCGCCCAGCACGGCCTCGGGGCGGGTCCGGGGCCGCCCTACTGGCCGGGTCACGCGCAGCTGCGCCAGAAGAGGAAGCAGCATCGGGGAGTCCCCTGCCTGGCCGGGGGTGATCAGGCTGACCAGCGGCAGTCCGGTCCCATCGACGAGCTGATGGATCTTCGTGCTCAGCCCGCCACGGGAGCGCCCGATGCCGTGATCGGCCGGCTCCTCACGCGGATTCTTGTAGTTCGATCCATCCCCCTGTGTGGCGGGTGATGCTCGTCGCGTGCTGGTGGGCGCGGGCGATCGTGGAGTCCACCGAGACCGACCAATCGATCAGGCCTTCGGCGTCAGCGGCGGCGGTCAGCGTGGCCAGCACCGTGTCCCATGTGCCCTCTTCAGCCAAGCGCCGATGCCAGGTCCACACGGTCTGCCAGGGCCCGTAGACCTCGGGCAGATCCCTCCAAGCGATTCCGCACCGGTACCGGTAGATGATCGCCTCCACCATGGTGCGGGCGTCGGCGAACGGCCTGCCGGCGCGGCCGGTCCGGGTCGGGAGCATCGGGGCGATCAACTCCCATTGGGCGTCGGAGAGCATCTGGAACCGGGACATGTCCCCAGGGTCTCAGCTGACTCGTGCATCTATTCTCAGACACGCCCTAGGTCGCGGGCGAGTACCGCCGGGTAGCTCGGGCCCTCGAGGAGTGTCATGAGGATGCGGGAGCGGGTCGGGTCGGCCATCGCCCGGCCCAGCCGGTTCATCACGTCCAGCCGCGAAGCAATAGTCAGCATGCGCTGACCATACAGAACCTGCTGACCTCTCGTGTGTGGCTCCCGCTGCTGATATCTGCATAGGTGTATGGTCGTGGCATGAGTGTGACGCCGTTGGATTCGTGTCAGGTCACCGCCGTCCATCCGGAGAAGGTGGCGCTGACCCGGGAGAGGATCCCCGACGAGCGCGAGGCCGGCAGGTTGGCCGGGCTGTTCAAGCTCCTGGGGGACCCGCGCCGTGCCCGGGCGCTGTATGCGTTGCTGGAGGCCGGCGAGCTGTGCGTGTGTGACCTGGCGGCGTCGGTCGATGTCGCGGAGGCGTCGGTGTCCCAGGTGCTGCGGGTGCTGCGTACCGCTGGGGTGGTCGAGAACCGCCGGGAGGGGCGGATGGTGTACTACCGCCTCGCTGACGGGCATGTGCGGATGCTGCTGGACGTCTCCCGTGAGCACGCCCGCCACGAGGGGCAGGGCTGATGGGGGCGGGACACAGCCATGCCCCGGCGACCGGGCGTGCCGGTGGCCGCTACCGTCGGCGGCTGGCGGGGGCGTTCGCCCTGACGGCGGGCTTCTTCCTGATCGAGCTGGTCGCGGGGCTGGTGTCGGGGTCGTTGGCGCTGCTGTCGGATGCCGGGCACATGGCTGCCGATGTGGTGGTGCTGGGTGCGGCGCTGCTGGCGACGCGCATCGCGAGCCGGCCGGACTCCACGGGGCGACGCACCTATGGCTCCTACCGGGCCGAGGTGTTCGCCTCGGCGTTGGCGGTGCTGGCGATGCTCGCGGTCGGGGTGTACGTGGTGGTCGAGGCCATCAGCCGGCTGGGCGACGCGCCGGAGGTGGCCTCCGGCGCCATGCTCGCGGTCGGCTTCGCCGGCCTGGTGATCAACATCATCTCCATGCTGCTGCTGCGCAGCGGGGCCAAGGACAGCCTGAACGTCAAGGGCGCCTACTACGAGGTGATCGCCGACGCCGCCGGGTCGGTGGGTGTCATGGTCGCCGGCGTGCTGATCATTCTCACCGGCCAGCCGATCTGGGACGTCGTGGTCGCGGCGCTCATCGCGGTCTTCGTCATCATCCGGGCGGTGGTTCTGGGCAGGCAGGTGATCGCGGTGCTGGGCCAGCACGCCCCGGAAGGGGTGGACCCGGAGGACGTCGCCGGTGACCTGGACGCGGTCGAGGGGGTGGAGGAGGTCCACGACCTGCACCTGTGGACCCTGACGTCGGGGATGAACGTGGCCACGGCCCACCTGGTCGCTGACCAGGGCGCGGACCACGGCGCCGTGCTTGCCGGCGCGCGCCGGGTGCTGCGCGACCGTTACGGTATCGCCCATGCCACCTTGCAGGTGGAGGGCGCCGGCAGCGACGGCTGTCACGACCTGAGCTGGTAGCACTCGGCACGGAAGCCCGCTCGCGAGAGCCGCACATGCTTGAGCAACGTCTTAGGAGCGCGCGATGGCCGCGAAGCACGGCAAGGGCCCCGGGCCGGACGAGGGCCAGCGGCCGGCCCGGCGCGGGGTGGTGCTCACCCTGCTGGGGATCGGTCTGGTCGCCGCGGCTTACGTGGTGACGATCGTGGTCATGGTGGTGCGGTGACGCGGCCCAAACGGACCGCGGCCTCATGGCGGCGCCGCAAGGCGGTCATCGCGTCGTCCAGTGCTGTCCTCGTCGGGTCGAGCACGTAGAGGTCGTGAAGACGTCCAGATATAGGCCTGGGACGGGAGTTCTTGCATCGACTGAACTCCCCGGTGGTTGCAGGTCCGATACGCAGGGGTGCCAGTAAGTAGGGCTGATCGGCGCCCATTTTCTTGTCTCGCGCCCCGGGGCGAGGCGGTCCCCTATCGGTGTCCCTGTGTGCGGGGCAGGTTCACGCCGCGCAGCAGGAGAGCTTGGCGATGTCGGTGGTGAAGGCCTGCGCGGTGAGCTTGAGGCCTTCGGCCATGGTCAGGTAGGGGCTCCAGAGGTTGGCGACCTGGCTGGTGGTCATGCCGGCCTCGAGCATGTAGACCCCGGCGGCGGCGAGGTCGCCGGCGTCCTGGGCCAGGGCGGTAATGCCGATGATGCGGCCGGTGTCGGCGTCGGTGACCATCTTGATGAACCCGCGGGTGTCGCGGTTGACGATCGCGCGTGGGACGTGCGCGAGTGACAGGACACGGCTGTCGTAGCGGATCCCGGCAGCGGAGGCCTGCCGTTCGGTCATCCCGACGGCGGCCAGGGCGGGGCTGGTGAACACGACCCGGGGCAGGTGGCGGTAGTCGACCTCGAGGCCGGCGCCGGTGAGGGCGTTGTCGGCGACGAGGGCGCCGTGGGCCGCGGCGACGTACACGAACTGACGGTGGGCGGTGACGTCACCGGCAGCCCAGACGCGCGGGTTGGTGCTGCGCAGATGGCTGTCGACGACCACCTCGCCGTGGTCGCCGGTGCGCACGTCGACGGTGTCGAGACCGAGCGTGGCGGTGACCGGGCGGCGCCCGGTGGCGACGAGTACCTCGGCCGCCCGGAGTTCCTGTGAGCCGTCAGTGGTGGTGGCAGTGACCGTGACCTCGCCGGTGGCCGGGTCGCGGCGGACCGCGCTGGGCACCGCGCCGCGGATGATCTGGATGCCTTCGTCCGTGAAGATCTCATCCAGGGCGGTGGACGCCTCGGGTTCTTCCTGGGACGCCAGCCGTGAGCGGACCAGCATGGTGACCCGGACGCCGAGCCGAGCGAAGAGCTGGGCCTGCTCCATCGCGACGTAGCCGCCGCCGATGACCAGCAGCGACTCCGGGACGTGGTCCAGTTCCATCGCGGTGGTCGAGGTCAGGTAACCGGCCTCCTGCAGGCCGGGGACCGGCGGCGCCCAGGGCCTGGAGCCGGTGGCGATGAGGTAGTGTGCGGCCCGGACCGTCTCCACCGTGCCGTCAGGGCCGGTGACGCGCAGTGCCGGCTCGCTGGGTGTGCCGACGAACGTGGCGTCCCCGGGGTGGAGATCCCATCCGTACTCGGTGGCCAGGTCCAGGTACTTCTCGCCACGCAGTGACCCGACGAGCCGATCCTTGCCGGCGATCAAGGCGGGCATGTCGACCGGCCGGACTTCGGGGAGCGGCAGGCCGGGGAACCGGGAGGGGGCGTGTCAGATGGTCTGTGTAAGCCGTACCGAGAGGAACGGTAAGAATCATGACCATGATCGACGAGAAGAACCCAGGCGAGCCCTCGGGCCAGGACCTGGTCGAGCAGCTGAAAGCCTCAGGGC
>NZ_JAKRLB010000014.1:0-68384 GCF_022664405.1 Micrococcus luteus
GCGTGAGGCGCTGGCCGTGTGGGTGAACCACTACAACTACCATCGGCCTCATACCTCCTGCGGGGACGCCCCTCCGGCCTCGTTGGCACCGGCCCGAGTCAACAACGTCATGCCCTCCTACAGCTAGGGTGGGGACGTGCCTGTCCCGACGCCGTCCGCCGCCCCGGGCCCGCCCGTCCGCCTGCGCGATCTGCTGCGCCCGCCCGCGGCGCCCGCCGATCCCCGCGTGCTCACGGGCCACCCGGCCCGGACGCCCCGCCGGCACACCCTGGCCGTCCCGGACCCCGTCAGCGGGATCCGGTCGTCCGTGGCCGTGTGGGAGTACACCCCCGTTCCGGTGGCCGCGCCGGGATCGCCCGGCGCACCCGAGGGGGACGCGGCCGCTGCCCCGCTCGTGTTCGTGCACGGCTTCCGCGGGGACCACCACGGCCTCGCCCTGCTGGCCGACGCGCTCCCGGAGCATCCGATCCACTCGATCGAGCTGCCCGGCTTCGGGGCTTCGGAGCCCTTCCCCCACGCCGAGCACACCGTGGCCCATCACGCGGACGCGGTGGCCACCGTCGTCGCCGCCCTGGGTCTGCGGGCGACCCCCGTGCTGGTCGCGCACTCCTACGGGACGACGGTGGCGGCCGAGCTGGTCGCGCGGGACCCGTCCCGGTGGGGACGGCTGGTCCTGCTCAACCCCATCGCCGAACCCGCGCTGGAGGCGTCGGCGTCCGTGTCGAGTCGGGTGCTGGCGGCCGTCGCCGAAGGGTACTACGAGGTCGCCGCCCGCCTGCCCGAGCGCCCGGCGCGGCTGCTGCTGGGCGCGCCGCCGGTCGTGTGGGTGACCACGCTCGCCATGACCCGCACCAGGGACAGGGATGTCCTCGCGTACACCCATGACCAGCACCGGCGCCACTTCTCGGACTTCGCCTCCGCACGCATGCTCTCCGAGGCGTACCGCGCCTCGAGCACGGGCTCCGTGGCCGACGTCGCCGCCCGCCTCAGCCTGCCGGTGCTGCTGGTCGCGGGGCGGGAGGATCCGCTGGGCTCGGTGCCGGCACAGGAGGCGCTCGCCGCGGCGATCGACGACGCGGGCGGCACGGCGGAGCTGCACGTCCTCGACGGCGTCGGGCATCTGCTGCACTACGAGCGGCCGGCCGCCTGTGCGGCGTTGATCCGCGACTGGCTCCGCCGCGCCGGCCGCTGACGCCGTCATCGCCCCGGCGTCGCCGCGCTCCGGCCCCTCGGGCTGCGGGTCGGTCCGGCCGCCCCCTCAGAGCACCCCGGCCGGGTCGAGCCGCACCCGCACCGGGGCGGTCTCGCGCCGGGCGCTCGCCGCGGACCGGGCGGCGCGCAGGGCGCCGACGGTGGCCTCGGCCGCCGCGTACGGGAAGATCAGCAGGGCGCGGGAGCGGGTCTCGTCGGCGGGGTCCGGCACCGGCCCGATCCAGGGCAGTCGCGCCGGGCCGCCGTCGAGCGGGGCCGAGTGAGGATCCTCGTGGACGTCCTCGTCCGGCCGTTCCCGGCGGGCGGCCTCCACGAGCTCGAGGTACTCCGCGACGGCGGCGGCCTCCCCCGTGACCTCTGCGAGGCGGCCGGCGGGAGGCAGGTGCAGCTCGCGCCGCTCGGCGACCTGGCGCGCGGCGAAGCCGTCGGGGTCCCGTCGGACGAGCGCGTTCACCGCCTCCCCCGCGTCCGCGGTGACCACCACGACGCCCCCGTCGGAGGCGGGGCGGACCAGGCAGGCGGCCGCGAGCCAGCGGGCGAGCACGCGGCCCGGCACGTCGAGGCCCTCGCGCTGGAGCTGGCTGTCCCCGTCGAGCAGCAGGGCGGCCGCGTAGCCGTCGGGCGTCATCGGCTCGGCCCCCACGGTCGCCACCACCAGGGAGGGCCCGGGCGGCACCGAGCCGAGCATGTGCTGCGCCGAGGAGGCGTGCACGGGCACGCGCGGGAACGCCCGGCCCAGCTCCTCGGCCGTGCGGTCCACGCCGCGGGCGCCGGCCCGCAGCGTCGTGCCGCCGCACTCGGTGCACCGGAAGCCGCGCTCCCGGGTGCCGCACCACCGGCACGCCACCTCCCCGTGCCGGGCGGCCCGCGCGTCGCGGAAGCCCAGCGGCCCCGCGCAGACGCGGCAGCGGGCGGGCGTGCGGCACCGTTCGCACACGAGGGCGGGGATGAAGCCGGCCCGGGCCACCTGCACGAGCACCGGGCCCGGCCGTGGCCCGAGCAGCGCGGCGCGGGCGGCGGCCCAGGCGGCCTGCGGCAGCCGCGCCCGCTGCGCGAACGGGTCGCGCGCCGTCTCCCAGGCGTCGGCGGTGGAGACGACCCGTGGCCCGAGCTCGCGCTGGGTCGCGCGGGAGGGGCCCAGGTGCAGCAGCCAGCCCGACTCGACGAGCCGTTGCACCGGGACGGACCGGGAGGGCCCGGCGAAGAGCAGCGCCGCGCCGGTCGCGCGGGCCCGCTCCAGCACGACCTCTCGGGCGTGGAAGTAGGGCGCGCGGGGTTCGGCCCACGCGTCGTCGCCGTCGTCCCAGAGCACCACCAGCCGCAGGTCGCGCACGGGCGACCACACGGCGGCCCGGGTGCCGGCCACGATGCGCCGGGTGCCGCGCAGCGCGGCCAGGTGGGCGCGGTACCGGGGCGTGTTGCCGTCCTCGGAGCCGATCCGCGCGTAGGCGTCTTCGCCCACGTGCTCGTCGAGGGCGGCGCAGAGCCGGTCGAGGTCGCGGTGGTCGGGCACCAGCAGCAGGACGCCGCCGCCCGAGGCGGCCACCGTGCGCGCTAGGGCGGCCAGCGCGCCCGCCTCGTCCCATTCGAACAGGCGCGAGGGCACGACGGCGGCCGCCCGCGCGGCGTCCCCGGCCAGCACGGCGGACACGAACGCGGTGCCCCCCTCGAGGGACTCCCACACCGTGGGCACGAGGCCCTCCTCCGCCGCGGGCGCCTCCGGGCGCTCGGCGTCCGTGCCGGTCAGCGTCACAGGGTGGTCCGCGGCGGTTTCCGCGTCCTCCGCCAGGGCGGCCTTCTCGACCTGCGCGACGCGCGGGGGCACCGCGGCCCGCAGCACGTCCGTGACGACGCCGGCCTGGCGGCGGGCCACCGCGCGAGCGGTCGCCAGGACCTCCTCCGTCAGCGGCGGGATGGCGGTGAGCACGCCGGTGAGCTCGGTGAGCTGGGCGCCGGTGGCCGGCTCCTGCTCCCGCGAGACGAGCCAGCCCGTCATGGCCCGTCCGCCGAAGCGGACGGACACGCGGGAGCCGGGGACCGCCCGGGCGTCCAGGGCCACGGGCACGAGATAGTCGAACTCACGGTCCAGGTGCGGCACGGGCGAGTCCAGCAGGACGCGTGCGATCGGCCGCTCCGGCCACCCCTCGGCCCGCTCCGGCAGTCGGGGTGCGTCCTCCGGCTCGGGGAGGGCGAACAGCGTGTCCGTGATGCCCGCCTCCGGGTCAGAGGCCGGCGGCGGCGCGCAGCTGCTCGACGCGGTCCGTGCGCTCCCACGTGAAGTCGGCGTCGTCCCGGCCGAAGTGGCCGTTCGCGGCGGTCCGTCGGTAGATGGGCCGCAGGAGGTTCAGCTCCTTCACGATGGCGGCCGGACGCAGGTCGAACACCGCGTTCACGGCCTCGATGATCTTCTCCTCCGGCACCGTGGCCGTCCCGAAGGTGTCCACGTACAGGCCCACCGGCCGGGCCGAGCCGATCGCGTAGGCCACCTGGAACTCGGCGCGCGAGGCGAGGCCGGCGGCCACCACGTTCTTCGCGACCCAGCGGAGCATGTAGGCGGCGGAGCGGTCCACCTTGGACGGGTCCTTGCCGGAGAAGGCGCCGCCGCCGTGCCGGGCCATGCCGCCGTAGGTGTCCACGATGATCTTGCGACCGGTGAGGCCGGCGTCGCCCACGGGCCCGCCGATGACGAACTTGCCGCCCGGGTTGATGATGATCCGCATACCGGAGGTGTCGAGGCCGGAGCGCTCGATGACGGGTCGGATCACGTGCTCCTCCACGTCCGCCCGCAGCTGCTCCTGCGTGACCCACTCGTGATGCTGCGTGGAGACCACCACGGCCTCGACCGTGGTGGGCACGTGGCCGGGCGCGTAGCCGATGGTGACCTGCGTCTTGCCGTCCGGCAGCAGGTACGGCATGGGCGTGTTCTCCGCCCGGCGCACCGCGGTGAGCCGCTCGGAGAGCCGGTGCGCGAGGTAGATGGGCATGGGCATGTACGCCGGGGTCTCGTCCGTGGCGTAGCCGAACATGATGCCCTGGTCCCCCGCGCCCTGCTCGTCCACCTCGTCCGCCGAGCCGTACTCGCGGGCCTCGAGGGACCGGGAGACGCCGGCGAAGATGTCCGAGGACTGCTGGCCGATGGAGATGTTCACGCCGCACTGGGCGCCGTCGAAGCCGTTGGCCGAGGAGTCGTAGCCGATGTCCAGGATGGTCTCGCGCACGATCTTGGGGATCTCCACGTACGCCGAGGTGTTCACCTCGCCGGCCACCTGCACCAGGCCGGTGGTGGTCAGGGTCTCCACGGCCACCTTCGCCGACGGGTCGGCGGCGAGGATCGCGTCCAGGATGGCGTCGGAGATCTGGTCGCAGATCTTGTCGGGGTGGCCCGCCGTGACGGACTCGGAGGTGAAGAGGCGGAGCTCTCCGCCGCCCACCCCCGAATACGGGTCGGCGTGGCGGGTGGGGCTCAGCGAGGCGGCATCGGTCATGCCGCCCAGTCTAGGTCAGCGGCCCGACGCGCCGGCGGGGTCGCGACCGGCGAGGTCATCCACGATCGCCCGCACGACGGCGGCCGCCGCCTGGTCCTTGGAGCCCGCGGCCTCCACGGCGGGGCGGCCGTCGGCGAACAGGATGGTCACGGCGGTCTCGTCCCGGCCGAACACCTTGTCCGTGCCGACCTCGTTGACCACGAGCATCTCGCAGCCCTTGCGCGCCAGTTTGGCCCGGCCGTACTCGAGCACGGAGGACGTCGCGTCGCCGGTCTCCGCGGCGAAGCCGACGATGAGCGGGGCCATGGGCCCGCCCTCGGAGCGGGTGCGCACGGCCGTGGCGAGCACGTCCGGGGTGCGCTCGAGCACGATGACGGGCGCGCCGCCGTCGTCGCCCTTCTTCATCTTGGCGTCCGAGACCTCGGCCGGCCGGAAGTCCGCGACGGCCGCCGCCATCACGAGGACGTCGGCGTCGGCGGCCTCCGCCAGCACGGCCTCGAGCAGGTCCTGCGTGGACTCCACGGGCACGACGCGCTCGACGCCCTCGGGCGTCGGGACGGACATGGACCCGGCGACGAACCGCACGGTGGCGCCGGCCTCGAGGGCGGCGCGCGCCAGGGCGGCCCCCTGCTTGCCGGAGGAGCGGTTCCCCAGGTAGCGGACCGGGTCCAGGGCCTCGCGGGTGCCCCCGGCCGTGATCACCACGGTGCGACCAGCCAGCGGGCCGGGCGCGGGCTCGGCATCGGACCCGGACGCGGAGGCCCGGGGACGGCGCGGGGCGCCCGCGGCCGCGGCGGCCTGCGCACGCTCCCAGATCTCGGCGGGCTCGGGCAGACGTCCGGTGCCGGAGTCGGCCCCGGTGAGGCGGCCCACGGCGGGATCCACGACCGTGACGCCGCGCTCGCGCAGGAGGGCGACGTTGGCGACCGTGGCGGGGTGGTGCCACATCTCGGTGTGCATGGCGGGGGCCAGGACGACGGGGCACGTGGCGGTGAGCAGCACGTTGCCCAGCAGGTCGGGCGCCATCCCCGCGGCGGTGCGCGCGAGCAGGTCGGCGGTGGCCGGCGCGACCACCACGAGGTCCGCACGCCGGCCGAGCCGGACGTGGTTCACCTCGTCGACCGCCTCGAACGTGTCCGTGCGGACCGGGCGGCCGGAGAGGGCCTCCCACGTCGCCGCGCCCACGAACTCGAGGGCGTTGGCGGTGGGCACCACGGTCACGCCGTGGCCGGCCTCGGTCATCAGGCGCAGCAGCAGCGCCGCCTTGTAGGCCGCGATGCCGCCGCCGACTCCGAGGACGATCTCCATGACGGGCTCAGGCCTCCGGGGCGTCCTCGGAGGTGCCCTCCTCGGCGCGCACCGTCTCGGCGGCCTCCTCGATGGCGGCGGGATCGCCCATCGGCTGGTGGGCGTCGGACGACTCGAGGGTGGCGAACGGGTCGTCCTCGCCCGGCAGGGAGAAGTCGCCGAAGTCCTCGGCGGCCAGGTCGGCCTCCGGGGTGGCCTCGACGGCCTCGTGGGACTCGAGCAGGTCGGTCTCGATCTCGCGCAGGGCGATGGACAGCGGCTTCTCGTTCAGCTGGGTGTCCACGAGCGGGCCGACGTACTCGAACAGCCCCTCGTGCAGCTGCGAGTAGTAGGCGTTGATCTGCCGGGCCCGCTTGGCGGCGAAGAGCACCAGGGCGTACTTCGAGTCGACCCGCTCCAGCAGGGAGTCGATGGGCGGGTTGACGATGCCTTCGTACTGTTCGGTCACGGGGTCTCCAAAGTCTTCATCTCACTGTCACGTCGGCGCCGGGTGCGGCGTCGGTGCGGCCGGTCCTCAGGCCTCGGTCGGACGGCGCTCGGGGTCCAGCCCCATGAGTCTCACCAGTTCCTCGGCGGCCCGCTCCACGCGGTCGTTCACGACGACGGCGTCGAACTCGGGTTCCGCGGCGAGTTCCAGTCTAGCCGTTTCGAGCCGGCGGCGCTGTTCCTCCGGGCTCTCGGTGCCGCGGCCGAGCAGCCGGGACACGAGTTCCTCCCAGCTCGGCGGCGCCAGGAACACGAAGGTGGCCTCCGGCAGCGCACGGCGGACCTGGCGCGCGCCCTGCAGGTCGATCTCCAGCAGGACGTGGCGGCCCTGCGCCACGGCCTCCATCACGCGGTCGCGCCGCGTGCCGTAGCGGTGGACGCCGTGCACGACGGCCCATTCCAGCATCTCGTCCGCCTCGACGAGGGAGTCGAACTCCTCCGGCGTCGTGAAGTAGTAGTGCACCCCGTCCTCCTCGCCCGGGCGCGCCGGGCGGGTGGTGGCGGAGACGGACAGCCAGGCCTCGGGGTAGTGCTCGCGGACACAGGCCGAGACGGTGCCCTTGCCGACGGCGGTGGGGCCGGCCAGGACGGTGACGCCCGGGCCCGGGGGGCGTTCCTGGACGGCGGTGCGGGCCACTGGGACGGCGGGGGCGGGTCCGGGGTCGAACGTGTCGGTCACGCATCCTCCTGGTGGGACGGGCCTCGCAGGCCCTTCACCCGGGCCGGCGCCGACCCGCCGGGGTGTGGGGGTCACCGGCCAATATAGGCGATCAGCGCCTCGCGCTGACGACGGCCCAGGCCGCCCAGCCGACGCCGCGGCGAGACGCCGCACCCCGCCATCGCCGCCCGGGCCCGGACCTCGCCCACGCCCGGCAGGGCCAGCAGCAGGTCCACGGTCCGCAGACGGGCGACGGCGTCCTCGGCGTCCGCGCGCGCGAAGATGTCGGCCAGGCCGACCTCACCGGCGGCGAAGGCCGCCTTGAGCTCCGCCCGCGCCCGGCGGGCCTGGAGGGCCTTCCTCCGGGCCTCCGCCCGCTCCTGCACACTGAGCTGCCGCAACGCCATGGGTCTGACCTCGATGCCTCTCGTTCCTCACCGGCCCCATCGTGACCCTTCCACGGTCAAGGCCAACGAGCGCAGCCGATCGAAAGGGAAAATACCATCTCATCCACACGGCACGGGCGCGCCGGGAGGACGCGGGCGTCACCGCAGGGCGGCGCGATTCTCCTCGATCGCGTCCACCAGCGAGGCCACCGACGGACCCGCGCTCAGGATGCCGCGGGACGAGGTCGCCAAGACCTGCGGCCAGGCCGTTCCGAAGCCGGCCCGCATGCCCCGGGCCGTGGCGCCCTGGGCACCGAACCCGGGGGCCAGCAGGGGCCCGCCGAGGGCCGGCAGGTCCAGGCCGAGGCGGTCCGCCTCGGCGGCCACCGTGGCGCCCAAGACGAGTCCCACCGGCCCCCACGCGTCGTCGCCGCGCAGGGCCGCGTTCTCGGCGGCCGCGGCCCCGGCGATGCGCCGGGCGACCGATCCCTCGGCCGACCCCTCGCCCACGTGCTGGACCTCGCGGCCCTCCGGATTGGAGGTCAGCGCGAGGACGAACACGCCGCGGCCGGCCTCGTGGGCGGCGCGGATGGTCGGCACGAGGGTGCCGAAACCCAGGTACGGGCTGAGCGTCACCGCGTCCGCGGCCAGGGGCGAGGCGTCGGAGGTCCACGCGGCGGCGTAGCCGTCCATGGTGGAGCCGATGTCACCGCGCTTGGCGTCCGCGATCGTGAGCACCCCGGCGTCCCGGGCGGCCGCGAGCAGCCGCTCCAGGGCCGCCAGGCCGGCCGATCCGTGGCGCTCGTACAGCGCCACCTGGGGCTTGATCGCCGCCACGCGAGGCCCCTCGGGACCCACCGCCGCCTCGAGGGCGGTCAGGGAGAACGCCTCGAGGCCCGCCGGGGTGTCGCTCAGGCCCCACTGCCGCAGCAGGCCCGGATGGGGGTCCACGCCGAGGCACAGCGGACCGGCCGTCTCCATGGCGTGGGCCAGCCGCCGCCCGAAGGGGGCGCGGGGCCCCGCGCCGCCCGTCGCCGTCGTGGTCACGCCGCGGCCTCCGGCCCGGCGACGGCCTGCTGCAGGCGCGCGTCGTGCTCTTGCAGTGAGGTGACGGACCACTCGTAGGACCGCATGGCCTCGATGGCCTGCAGGCACGCCCCGAACTCGGCCGTGGTCGTGATCACCGGCACGCCGAGCGACGTCGCGGCCGCGCGGATCTCGTAGCCGTCCGTGCGGGCGTCGCCGCCGGAGGGCGTGTTCAGCACGAGATCGACGGTGCCGGCGTGCAGCTGCTCCAGCACGGTGCCCGCGCCGTCCTCGTGCCCGGCGTCGGCGATCTTCGCCACGACCTCCGCGGGGATGCCGTTGCGCCGCAGCACCTCGGCGGTGCCGCCGGTGGAGACCACCTGGAAGCCGAGGTCGACGAGGCGCTTGGCCTGGCCCACGAGGGTGCGCTTGTCCCGGTTGGCGACCGACACGAACACGCGCCCCGAGGTGGGCAGCGGGCCGCCGGCGGCGGACTGGGACTTGGCGAACGCGGTGTCGAAGTGCTTGTCGATGCCCATGACCTCGCCCGTCGAGCGCATCTCCGGGCCCAGCAGCGAGTCGACCACGCGGCCCTCCGCGGTGCGGAAGCGGGTGAACGGCAGCACCGCCTCCTTGACCGCCACGGGCGCGCCGATCGGCAGGGTGCCGCCGTCGTACGCCGTGGGCAGCATGCCCGCCGCGCGCAGGTCGGCGATGCTCTCGCCGACGCCGATCCGCGCGGCCGCCTTGGCCAGCTGGACGCCCGTGGCCTTCGAGACGAACGGCACGGTCCGCGAGGCACGCGGGTTCGCCTCGATCACGTACAGCACGTCCGAGGCGAGCGCGAACTGGATGTTGATCAGGCCGCGCACGCCGACGCCGGCCGCGATCCGCTCGGTGGCGCGGTGCACGCGCTCGAGCACGTCCGGGCCCAGGGTGACGGGGGGCAGCACGCACGCGGAGTCACCCGAGTGGATGCCCGCCTCCTCGATGTGCTCCATGACGCCGCCGAGGTACAGCTCGGTGCCGTCGTAGAGGGCGTCGACGTCGATCTCGATCGCGTCCTCGAGGAAGCGGTCCACGAGCATCGGCTGGTCGGGGGTGATCTCCGTGGCGTGCTCCACGTAGTGGGCCAGCGCCTCCTCGGAGTACACGATCTCCATGCCGCGGCCGCCGAGCACGTAGGAGGGGCGCACGAGCACGGGGTAGCCGATCTCGTCCGCCACGCGCTTGGCGTCGTCGAAGGAGACCGCCGTGCCGTTCTTCGGCGCCACCAGGCCCGCGCGCTCGAGCACGAGCGCGAACTCGCCGCGGTGCTCGGCCAGGTCGATGGCCGCGGGCGAGGTGCCCAGGATCGGCACGCCGGCGTCGGCGAGCTGCTGGGCCAGCTTGAGCGGGGTCTGACCGCCGAGCTGCACGAAGACGCCGCGCACGCCGCCGGAGGCCTCCTCGGCCGCGATGACCTCCAGGACGTCCTCGAGCGTGAGCGGCTCGAAGTAGAGGCGGTCGGAGATGTCGTAGTCCGTGGACACGGTCTCCGGGTTGCAGTTGACCATCACGGTCTCGTAGCCGGCCTCGCGCAGCGCCATGGTGGCGTGCACGCACGAGTAGTCGAACTCGATGCCCTGGCCGATCCGGTTCGGGCCCGAGCCGAGGATGATCACCGACTCGCCCTCGTGCGGGGCGACCTCGGTCTCGAGGTCGTAGCTGGAGTACCGGTACGGGGTGAAGGCCTCGAACTCGGCGGCACAGGTGTCCACGGTCTTGTAGACGGGGCGCACGCCCAGGGCGTGACGCACGCCGCGCACGACCGCCGCGTCCATGTGCCGCAGCGAGCCGATCTGGGCGTCGGAGAACCCGTGCCGCTTGGCGCGGCGCAGCAGGGTTTCGTCGAGGACCTCGGCGTCGCGGATCTCGTCCGCGACCTCGTTGATGAGCACGAACTGGTCCAGGAACCACGGGTCGATCGCGGTGGCCTCGAAGGCCTCCTCGATCGTGGCGCCGGCGTAGAGCGCCTGCTGGGTCTGGGAGAGCCGGTCGGTGGTGGCCGTGCGCGCCGCCGCGAGCAGGGCCTGCGGGTCGGCGTCCTGCGGGAACGCGAGCTCCGAACCCTTCTGCTCGAGCGAGCGCAGGGCCTTCTGCAGGGCCTCCGTGAAGTTGCGGCCGATGGCCATGGCCTCGCCGACCGACTTCATGGTGGTGGTCAGCGTGGGGTCCGCCGCCGGGAACTTCTCGAACGCGAAGCGCGGGACCTTCACGACCACGTAGTCCAGGACCGGCTCGAAGGACGCCGGGGTCTTCTGGGTGATGTCGTTGGGGATCTCGTCCATCGTGTAGCCCAGGGCCAACTTGGTGGCGATCTTGGCGATCGCGAAGCCGGTGGCCTTCGAGGCCAGCGCCGAGGAGCGGGAGACGCGCGGGTTCATCTCGATGACGACGACGCGCCCGTCCACGGGGTTCACCGCGAACTGGATGTTGCAGCCGCCGGTGTCCACGCCGACCTCGCGGATGACGTTGATCGAGATGTCCCGCAGCTTCTGGTACTCGCGGTCCGTCAGCGTCATGGCCGGGGCCACGGTGATGGAGTCGCCGGTGTGCACGCCCACGGGGTCCACGTTCTCGATGGAGCAGACGACGACGACGTTGTCGTTCTTGTCCCTCATCATCTCCAGCTCGTACTCCTTCCAGCCGAGGATGGACTCCTCGAGCAGGACCTCGGAGGTCGGGCTGTACTGCAGGCCGGCGCCGCAGATGCGGTACAGGTCGGCCTCGTCGTAGGCCATGCCGGAGCCGAGGCCGCCCATCGTGAACGAGGGGCGCACCACCACGGGGTACTTCAGGTCCTCGACGGCGGCCAGGGCCTCCTCCATCGTGTGCACGATGTGGGACCGGGCGGACTCGCCGCCGGCACGCTCCACGACGCCCTTGAACAGCTCGCGGTTCTCGCCGAGCTCGATGGCCTCGATGTTCGCGCCGATCAGCTCGACGCCGAAGCGCTCGAGCACCCCGTCCTTGTCGAGGGCGATGGCGGTGTTCAGCGCCGTCTGGCCGCCCAGGGTGGGCAGCAGGGCGTCCGGGCGCTCCTTCTCGATGATCTTGGCGACCACGGCCGGGGTGATGGGCTCGACGTAGGTGGCGTCGGCCAGCTCCGGGTCGGTCATGATCGTGGCCGGGTTGGAGTTGACGAGGACGACGCGGACGCCCTCCTCCTTGAGGACGCGGATGGCCTGGGTGCCGGAGTAGTCGAACTCGGCGGCCTGGCCGATCACGATGGGGCCGGAGCCGATGACCAGGACGGACTTCAGGTCGGTGCGCTTGGGCATGGATCAGGCTCCTTCGGTGGCGGGGGTGGTGGCGGTGCGGTGCTCGGTGAGCAGCTGCACGAAGCGGTCGAACAGGTCGAGGGTGTCGTTGGGGCCGGCCGCGGACTCCGGGTGGAACTGCACGGAGAAGGCGGGCCGGTCGAGCAGGCGCAGGCCCTCGACGACCTGGTCGTTCAGGGACCAGTGGGAGACCTCGACGCGGCCGAAGCGCGACTCCGGCGCCTCGATCGGGTCGCCGAGGGGGGCGTCCACGGCGAAGCCGTGGTTCTGGGAGGTGATGGCCACGCGGCCCGTGGCCTTGTCCAGCACCGGCTGGTTCGGACCGCGGTGGCCGAACTTCAGCTTGTAGGTGTCGAAGCCGAGCGCCCGGCCGAAGATCTGGTTGCCGAAGCAGATGCCGAAGAACGGCAGGCCGGCGTCGAGGACCTCGCGCAGCAGCTCCACCTGGGCGTCTGCCGTGGCCGGGTCGCCGGGGCCGTTGGACAGGAAGACGCCGTCCGGGTCCACGGCGCGGATGCCGGCCAGGTCCGTGGCCGCGGGCAGCACGTGCACGCGGATGCCGCGGGAGGCCAGGTGCCGCGGCGTGGCGGCCTTGATGCCGAGGTCGAGGGCGGCGATCTCGGCGATCGGCTCGCCCTCCCAGCCGTGCTCGGCCGGCTCGATGACGTACGGCTCCTCCGTGGTGACGGACTCCGCGAGGCGGGCGCCGGCCATCGACGGCTGGGCGCGCACCTCCGCCAGCAGCTCGGCCTCCGGGCGGGCGGCGTGCTCGCCGGAGAACACGCCGGCGCGCATCGAGCCCTCGGTGCGCAGGCGGCGGGTGATGGCCCGGGTGTCGACCTCGCGGATCCCGACGACGCCGAACGCCTCGAGCTCCTCGTCGAGGCTGCGCTCGGCGCGCCAGTTGGACGGACGCCGGGCCGCGTCGCGGACCACGTAGCCGGCCGCGAAGATCGCCCGCGACTCGCGGTCGGCGTCGTTGACCCCGGTGTTGCCGATGTGCGGGGAGGTCTGCACGATGATCTGCCCCGCGTAGGACGGGTCGGTGAGGGTCTCCTGGTAGCCGGTCATGCCCGTGGTGAACACGGCCTCGCCCAGGGTGCGGCCGCGGGCGCCGTAGGCCCGGCCGCGGTGGACGGTGCCGTCCTCGAGGACGAGCAGGGCCAGGTCGTCGGTGGGGGTGCTCATCGGGGGTCTCCTTCTCCTGCGCGGCCGGCCGGGTCGGCCGGGGCGGGGTCGATGATGGTCTGCAGGGCGGCGAGGAGCCGGTCGCGGTCCTCGGGGCGGTCGGGGCGGAAGGCGGAGGTGAGTTCGACGTCGCCGAGGCGCCAGCCCCAGGCGACGAGCCCGCCCGGCTCGACGAACTTGCCGGCGATCCCCGCGGACAGGCCGGCCTCGACGAGGTCGTCCGCGGGGATGAACAGGTTGGCGGCCCCGGGGCGGAGCACGAGCAGGCCGCGGTGGGCGCCGGCGTCGTGGACCTCGAGGACGGCGCGCGAGCGCAGGCCCAGGCCGTGCACCGCCACGCGGTCCAGTCGGTCCTCGCCGCGCACCGTGCCCACGTGCATGCCCTCCGCGGACAGCGTCGGCTCGGCGTCGTAGAGGGCCGTCGGCACGGGGGCCGGGGCCGGGATCCCGGCCTGCGCCCGGCGGCGGGCCCGCCACCCGAGGGCCAGCAGGCCGAGCAGCACGAGGACGACGGCCAGGGTGCCCAGGGTCACCGGCAGCCACACGTCCGCGTAGTCCTTCGTCGGGGTCCGCGGCGGGACGGGACGGGCCGCCAGGGCGGCGGCCAGGGGGGTGATGCTCACGCGCGCTCCCCCGTCTCCGTCAGGGCCGGGTGGCGGTACGGCCGGGCGGGGGCGCCGTCGGCGACGACGCGGGCACCGCGATAGACCGTGTGGCGCACCGCACCCGGCAGCTCCATGCCCCGGTACGGGCTGTTGCGGGACTTCGTCAGGTGCTGCTCGGGGTCCACGGTGCGGCGGGCCCGCGGGTCCACGAGCACGAGGTTGGCCACCGCGCCGACGCGCGGGACGCCGCGCTCGTCGGCCTGGCCCTGGTCGGTCAGGCCGGCGATCCGGGCCGGCGCCGTGGACATCACGCGGGCGACGCCGGCCCAGTCCATCAGGCCGGTGTCCACCATCGCCTGCTGCACCACGGACAGGGCGGTCTCGAGGCCCGTCATGCCCATCGCCGCGACCGTCCACTCGCACTGCTTGGTCTCGGCGGGGTGTGGGGCGTGGTCGGTGCCCACGGTGTCGATGGTGCCGTCGGCCAGCCCGGCGCGCAGGGCCATCACGTCGGACTCGCGGCGCAGCGGCGGGTTGACCTTGAACACGGGGTCGTAGGAGCGGACGAGCTCCTCGGTGAGCAGCAGGTGGTGCGGGGTGACCTCGGCGGTCACGGCCACGCCCTGGGCCTTGGCCCAGCGGATCAGCTCGACGGAGCCGGCCGTGGAGACGTGGCACACGTGCAGGCGGGAGTCCACGTGCTGGGCCAGCAGCACGTCACGGGCGATGACGGCCTCCTCCGCCACGGCGGGCCAGCCGGCCAGGCCGAGGACGCCGGAGAGCTCGGACTCGTTCATCTGGGCGCCGGCGGTGAGGTTCGGCTCCTGCGCGTGCTGGGCCACGAAGCCGCCGAAGGACTTCACGTACTCGAGCGCCCGGCGCATCAGCACGGCGTCGTGGACGCACATGCCGTCGTCGGAGAACATCCGCACGCGGGCCTGCGAGTCGGCCATCGCGCCGAGGTCGGCCAGGGCCTCGCCGGCCAGGCCCACGGTCACCGCGCCCACGGGGTGCACATCGCACCAGCCCGCGTCCCGGCCCAGCCGCCACACCTGCTCCACCACGCCGGCGGTGTCGGCCGTCGGCGTCGAGTTGGCCATCGCGTGGACCGAGGTGAAGCCGCCCATCGCGGCGGCGCGGGTGCCGGTCTCGACCGTCTCCGCGTCCTCCTTGCCGGGCTGGCGCAGATGGGTGTGCAGGTCGACGAGCCCGGGCAGCAGCACCAGGCCGGCGCAGTCGACCTCCTCGGGGGCCGGGTCGAGGCCGGCGGCGTGGGTCGCGGCGTCCGGGCCGAGGGCGGCGATCCGGCCCTCGGCGACGAGCACGTCGGCGGTCTCGCCCGTGGTCAGGCGCGCGCTGCGCAGCAGCAGGGGGGCGGGGCTGGGGGCGCTCACGGGCGGACCTCCTGGTCGTGGTTGAGGACGAGGTGCAGGACCGCCATGCGGACGGACACGCCGTTGGCGACCTGCTCGAGGGCGGTGTTGCGGGGCGAGTCCGCCGCCGCCGGGCTGATCTCCAGGCCGCGGTTCATCGGGCCGGGGTGCATGACCACGGGCTCGTCGAGCAGGGCGCCCCGGCCGGCGGTGAGGCGGGCGAAGCGGTCATCGGTCAGCCCCCAGGTCCGGGTGTACTCCCCTGCGGACGGGAAGAAGGCGCCGCCCATCCGCTCGGCCTGGACGCGGAGCATCATGACGGCGTCGGGGCCGGCGTCGAGGGCCTCGTCCAGCGAGTAGGTGACCTGGCACGGCCACGCGGCCACGCCCACGGGCAGCAGGGTGGGCGGGGCGGCCAGGGTGACCTGTGCGCCCAGCGTGCTGAGCAGCCACACGTTGGACCGGGCCACGCGCGAGTGCAGGATGTCCCCCACGATCACCACGCGCATGCCGGTCAGGTCCCGGCCGACCAGGTCCTCTCCCGTCGCCGCGGCGAGGCGCCGGCGCAGGGTGAAGGCGTCCAGGAGGGCCTGGGTGGGGTGCTCGTGGGTGCCGTCGCCGGCGTTCACGACGGCGGAGCGCACCCAGCCGGAGTCGGCCAGCTGGCGGGCCGCGCCCGAGGACCAGTGGCGCATCACGATGGCGTCCGCGCCGATGGCCTCGAGCGTCTGGACGGTGTCCTTGAGCGACTCCCCCTTGGAGACGGACGACCCCTTCGCGGAGAAGTTGATCACGTCCGCGGAGAGCCGCTTGGCGGCGGCCTCGAAGGAGATGCGGGTGCGGGTGGAGTCCTCGAGGAAGAGGTTCACCACGGTGCGGCCGCGCAGGGCGGGCAGCTTCTTGACCTCGCGCTGGTTGACGGCGGCCATCTCCTCGGCGGTGTCGAGGACGGCGAGGGCGTCGGCGCGGGAGAGGTCGGCGGTGGACAGCAGGTGGCGCACGGCTCAACCCTCCCGGGTCGCGACACGGTCGACGATGCTCACGGCGTCCTCGGTGACCTCGCCGGTGCCCTCGGGGCCGTCGACCTCCATGAGCCGGACCTGGACGCGCTCGGCGGTGGAGGTCGGCAGGTTCTTGCCCACGAAGTCGGCCCGGACGGGCAGCTCGCGGTGCCCGCGGTCCACGAGGACGGCCAGGCGCACGGCGGCGGGGCGGCCCAGGTCGGCGATCGCGTCGAGGGCGGCCCGGACGGTACGGCCGGAGAAGAGGACGTCGTCCACGAGCACGACGACGGCGCCGTCGAGGGGGACCTCGGGCAGGCGGGTGGGCATCGGGGTGCGGGCCGTGCCGCGGCGGAGGTCGTCCCGGTAGAGCGTCACGTCCACCTCACCGACGGCGGCGGTGGGGTCGAAGGCCGGCTCGATGCGGGCCAGCAGGGCGCCGAGCCGCCGGGCCAGGGGGGCCCCGCGGCGCGGGATCCCCATCAGGACGAGACCCTCGGCGCCCTTGTTGGACTCGAGGATCTCGTGGGCGATCCGGGTCAGCGCCCGGTCGATCTCGGACGTGGACAGCACGGTCCGGGCAGCACGAGGTGCGGCGGGGTCAGTTCCCATGCCGGCGCCTCCTTCCCCGCCTCACAGGACGGCTCTTAAAGGATGCGTGGTTCGTCCCGGGGCGCCGGTGGGCCCCCGCGCGGGACGTCGCCGACTCTACCAGCGAGGCCCGCCCCACGGCGCGGATGACGCGGTGCGAAACGGGCCTCGTGACGGAGCTCTCGGCGGCTCAGGCGAGCAGCGTCGGCTTGACCTGCTGCAGGCGGCCGAGCAGACCGTTGACGAACTCGGGCGAGTCGTCCGTGGACAGCTGGGCGGCCAGGGCGACGGCCTCCGAGATGGCGACGGCGTCCGGCACGTCGTCCTGGAACAGCAGCTCCCAGGCCCCCACGCGCAGGATCGCCCGGTCGACGGCGGGCATGCGGTCCAGGGACCAGCCGCGGGAGTAGGAGCTCAGGGCCTCGTCGATCCGCTCCTGGTCCGCGATGACGCCCTCCACGAGCCGCTGGGTGTAGGCGTTCACCTGCAGGTCGGTGCTCTCGCGGCGGGTGCGGATGCCCTCCAGCACGGTGGAGCCGCGCTGCTCGGCCTCGAACAGGATCTCCACCGCACGCTGCCGGGAGCGGCTGCGCGCCGTGGTTCCCCGCTTGGCACCGGAGCCGGCGGAGGCCCGCTCAGTCATTGACGCGGCCGAGGTAGTCGCCGGTGCGGGTGTCGACCTTGACGCGGGTGCCCTGCTCCACGAAGAGCGGCACCTGGATCTCGGCGCCGGTCTCCACGGTGGCGGGCTTGGTGCCGGCGGAGGAGCGGTCCCCCTGCAGGCCCGGCTCGGTGTAAGTGATCTCCAGGACGACGGACGCCGGCATCTCCAGGTACAGCGGCGTGCCCTCGTGCAGGGCGATGACCACCTGGGTGTTCTCGAGCATGTACTTCGCGGCGTCGCCGACCACGGCCCCGGGCACGGTGATCTGGTCGTAGTCCTTGACGTCCATGAACACGTAGTCCGCGCCGTCCTGGTAGAGGTACTGGTAGTCGGAGCGGTCGACGGTGGCGAACTCGACCTTGGCGCCGGCGTTGAAGGTCTTGTCCACGACCTTGCCCGTGGTGATGTTCTTCATCTTGGTGCGGACGAACGCGCCGCCCTTGCCCGGCTTGACGTGCTGGAACTCGGTGACGTTCCAGAGCTGGCCCTCCAGCTTCAGGACGGCGCCGTTCTTGATGTCGTTGCTCGTTGCCACGTGTGTGCTCCCAATCGGTCTCGCGGACCGTCACGGGTCCGCCTGCAGTGGGTGGGGTCTTGGATGTGCGCGGGCCAGTCTACGGGAGGCCCCGCGCGGGGCCGGGGTCAGCGGCGGCTCACTCCGCGATCTCCTGGTACGCCGCGAAGAGCAGGGACGCGTCCGGGATGTCCACGGTGGTGGGCTGCGCGAGCCCGTCCAGCAGGACGAAGCGCAGCTGGTCGCCGCGGTTCTTCTTGTCCCGGCGGATGCCCTCGAGCAGGGTCTGCCACCGGTCCCCGCGGTAGGAGACGGGCAGGCCCAGGGCTGTCAGCACCGACCAGTGCCGGTCCGCGGTGGCGTCGTCGAGCCGGCCGAGGGATCGGGCCAGCTCGGCCGCGAAGACCAGGCCCACGGACACCGCGGCGCCGTGGCGCCACTGGTAGCGCTCGGCGAGCTCGATCGCGTGCCCCATCGTGTGGCCGTAGTTCAGTGCCTCGCGGGCGCCCGACTCGCGGGGGTCGCGGGAGACGACGTCCGCCTTGACCCGGATCGAGCGCTCGATCAGCTCGCGCAGCCGCGGGGAGTGCGGGTTCTGGGCCTGGGCCGGGTCCTCCTCGATGAGGTCGAGGATCGCGGGGTCGGCGATGAAGCCGCACTTCACGACCTCGGCCAGGCCGGAGATCAGCTCGTTGGCCGGCAGGGTGAGCAGCGTGTCCAGGTCGGCCAGCACGCCGGCCGGATTGTGGAACGCCCCCACCAGGTTCTTGCCCTCGGCGGTGTTGATGCCGGTCTTGCCGCCCACCGCCGCGTCCACCATGCCCAGCAGGGTGGTGGGCATGTGCACGACGCGGATGCCGCGCAGCCACGTGGCCGCCACGAAGCCGGCCAGGTCGGACACGGCGCCGCCGCCCACGGAGACGATCGCGTCCGACCGGGTGAAGTCGTTCTGGCCGAGCACCTGCCAGCAGAACCCGGCCACCTGCAGGTGCTTGCCCTCCTCGGCGTCCGGGATCTCGGCGGTCAGTGCGGTCAGGCCCACGGCCTCGAGGTCGTTCTTGACGACGTCGCCGGTGGCCCGGAGGGCGCGCGGATGGATGACCAGCACGCGTCGGACGGTCGGGCCGAGCAGGTCCGGCAGGCGCGCGAGCAGGCCCCGGCCCACCACCACGTCGTAGCCGCCGTGCACGGCCGCCTCGTGGCCGCCGGCCACGGGGATGACCGTCACGTCCTCGGGTGCGGCCGGAGCGGCCGCGGGCGCCGCCCCCGGTGTCTCCTGCTCGGTGATGTCCGGCTCACGGTCGGTCATGGGTGTGACTCACTCCTTCGGGGGCGGTGGGCGTCCCCCACGATACGCCAGGCCGCTTCGGCGGCCGTCAGGCCTGTGGTGTCGAGCACGAGGTCGGCGACCTCGCGGTACAGCCCCTCGCGTTCGGCGAGGATGCGCCGCCAGGTCCCGGCGGGGTCGCCGGCCAGGACGGGGCGGCCCGCGCCGCCGCCCACGCGGCGCAGCGCCTCCTCCTCTCCGACCGCGAGGTAGACGACGTCGGAGTCCGGCCCGGCCAGCGCGCGGCGGGTGCCCGGATGCAGGACGGCGCCGCCGCCGCACGAGAGGACGCACGGGGTGGGTCGGCCGAGCACATGGCCGATGACGCGCGCCTCCTCCGCCCGGAACGCGGCCTCGCCGTGCTCGGCGAAGAACTCCGGGATCGGGCCGTGGACCTGGGTGAACAGCTCGTCGGAGTCCACGAAGGGCAGCCCGGTCACGGCGGCCAGGGCCCGGCCGACCGTCGTCTTCCCGGCCCCCATCGGGCCGACGAGGACGACCCGGCGGGCCGGGCGCGCGGCCGGGTCCTCGTCGGCCGCGGCGGCCACCGTGGCCGCGGCCGTCAGGCGCGCCTCGAGGGCACCGGTCATGCCCTCCCACGGGCACACGGTGACGGGGCCGGGGACGGGACGCGTGCTCGGGTCCGGTCCCGGGGCCGGCGCGGTCCCGGGGGTGTCGGTCACGGCAGGGGGTCGCCCATCGGGCCGTCCGCCACGACGTCGGCGGCCGGCTCCGGCAGGGCGGGGACCGCGGCCTGGAACGCCTCGAGGTTGCGGCGCGTCTCGGCCACGGAGTCGCCGCCGAACTTCTCGAGCATCGCGTCGGCCAGGACGAGGGCGACCATGGCCTCGGCGACGATGCCCGCGGCGGGCACGGCCGCCACGTCGGAGCGCTGATGGTGGGCCGTGGTCTCCGCGCCCGTGGCGACGTCGACCGTGGGCAGCGCGCGCGGCACCGTGGCGATCGGCTTCATCGCGGCGCTCACGCGCAGCAGCTCACCCGTCGACATGCCGGCCTCGATGCCGCCGGCCCGGTCGCTCGTGCGCCGGGGGCGGCCGTCCGCGCCGCGGGCGATCCCGTCGTGGGCGGCGGAGCCGCGTCGGGCGGCCGTGGCGAACCCGTCGCCGACCTGCACGCCCTTGATCGCCTGGATGCCCACGAGCGCCCCGGCCAGCCGCGCGTCGAGGCGGCGGTCCCAGTGCACGTGGGAGCCCAGGCCGATCGGCACGCCGTACGCCAGCACCTCCACGACGCCGCCGAGGGTCTCCCCGGCGCGGTGGGCGTCGTCGACCTCGGCGACCATCGCCGCCGAGGTCTGCGGGTCGAGGCAGCGGACCGGGTCGGCGTCGAGGCGGGCCTCGTCCTCGGGCACGGGGAACGGGTGGCCCTCCGGCAGGGCGGCCTCCCCGAAGGCCACGGTGTGGGAGACGATCCGCACGCCGAGCTCGCCGAGGAAGGCGCGGGCGACGGTGCCCAGGGCCACACGGGCGGCGGTCTCACGGGCGGAGGCGCGCTCGAGGAGGGGGCGGGCCTCGTCGAAGCCGTACTTCTGCATGCCGGTCAGGTCGGCGTGGCCGGGCCGCGGGCGGGTGAGCGCCGCGTTGCGGGCCAGACCGTCGAGCTCCTCCGCGGGGACGGGATCGGCGGCCATCACCTTCTCCCACTTGGGCCATTCCGTGTTGCCCACCTGGATCGCCACGGGCGAGCCGAGGGTGCGGCCGTGGCGGACGCCGCCGAGGATCGTCACCGCGTCCTGCTCGAACTTCATGCGCGCGCCGCGCCCGTACCCCAGGCGGCGGCGCGCGAGCGCGTCCTGCACGTCCTGCGTCGTGACCGGGATCCCGGCCGGCAGTCCCTCAACGATTCCTGTGAGCGCGGGGCCGTGAGACTCCCCCGCTGTCAACCAGCGCACCATGGCGTGCAGTCTCTCACGCACGGGGCACCGCGCCGCCGCGTGTGACCGGACGGGACGCGCCGGATGCGGCGTCCGGCGCTCAGCCGGCGGCCGGCCCCAGGGCGTCCGCCGCGGCGCGCGTCACCGCCGCCCAGTCCGGCTCGGGCATCCCGGCCGCGGCGCGGGGCCGGGCCGTGAACAGCCGCACCTGCTCGACGCCCTGGTGCAGCAGCATGGACAGCCCGGACGCCACCGGACCGCCCTCCCGGGACCAGGCGGCCGCCAGCACGGAGGGCCACGGGTCGTAGGCCGCGTCCAGCAGGGGCGGCAGGGCGGCGTCGGCCGGCACGTGCGCGGCCAGGGCGTCCGCGGCGCGCGGCGGCAGGGTGGCGACGACGGCACGCAGCCCCGGCGCCCGCCGGAGCAGATCCGCCTGGGTCAGGGTCGCCCAGCGCAGCCCCAGCGCGTCGGCCAGGGCCGTCACCTCGGCGGCGCGGGCGGCGTCGCGGACGCCGAAGAGCACCGCGTTCGCGCCGAGCGTGGCGGCGGCGAGGACGGCCGCCGTCGCGGTCCCCCCGTTCCCGAGGACGCCGACGGTCCCGCCCCGGGCGGCACGGTCGAGGCCGGCCGCGGCGAGGGCGCCGAGGATGCCGTCCACGTCCGTGTTCTCGGCGTGGACGACCCCGGGGGCGGCGGGATGGTCGCGCACGAGGGTGTTCGCGGTGCCCAGGAGCCGGACGCGGTCGCTGACGTGCCCGGCGGCGGCGACGACCGCCCGCTTCAGCGGCATGGTGACGGAGCAGCCGAGCCAGTCCTGCCCGCGGGCCGCGGCCGCGCCGCCGTCGGCCGCGCCCGGGGCGCCGAGGTGCTCGGCCGCGAAGGCCAGCACCTCGTCCTCGCCCAGGTCACGGCGGCCGTAGTCGACGTCGAGGCCGAGGACCCGGTAGGCGGCCGCGTGCAGCACCGGGGAGAGCGAGTGGGCGATCGGCCGGCCCAGGACCGCCGCGCGCAGCACGGGGCGCATCAGCACACCCCCGGATTGGACGCGCAGTAGCGCTGCAGGGTGCGCACGTGCTGCTGGTGCTCCTCATAGGTGCGGGAGAACTCGGTGTGGCCGGTGCCGATGTCCGTGGTCACCCAGTAGTAGGCGTCCGTCTCGGCCGGGTCGAGGGCGGCCTCGACGGCCGCGTCGGAGGGCATGCCGATCGGACCCGGCGGCAGGCCCGGGTGCACGTACGTGTTGTAGGGGTTCGAGGCGTCCTGCCGCTGGCCCGAGGTGAAGCTGAGGCTGCGCACTCCGAGGCCGTACGTGACGGTGGCGTCGATCTGCAGGAGCCCGTGCGTCTCGGTGTTGTCCGGGGCGAGGCGGTTCTCGATGGCGCCGGCGACCTGCTGGTAGTCCTGGGGCAGGGCCTCCGCCTCGAGGATGGAGGCGATCGTGAGCACGCGCTGCTGCTCGGCCGGGTCGCGGACGTCGAGGGCCTCGAGCTCGGCGAGGGTGGGCCGGACCAGGGCGTCGAGCACCTGCCCGGCGGTGGCGTCGACGGGGAGGCGGTACTCCCCGGCGTCGAGCCAGCCCTCGAGCGTGCCCGCCTCCCCGGGGACGCCGTAGCGGGTCGGGTCCTGGGCGGCGGCCTCGAGCTCCTCGCGGGGCAGCCCCGTGGCCTCGGCGACGGCGTCCAGCACCTCGGTGAGTCGCCGCCCGCGCTCCACGAGCACGTAGTGCACGGCCCCGTCCGTGGCACCCTGGAGCACCGCGAGGGCCTCGGCCGCGGGCATCCGCTCGCGCAGCACGAAGTCCCCCGAACGGACGAGACCGCTGCCCGTGTCCCTGGCGGCGCGCTCGAAAGCACGGGCTGAGCCCACGATGCCGGCCCGGTCCAGGCGGGCCGCCACGGAGCCCAGGTCCTCGCCCGGCTCCACCGAGAACGTCACCTCGTCGCCCTCGACGGCCGTGTGGTCGGGGCCGCTCAGGAAGCCGCGCACGATCAGCCCGACCACGACGGCGAACGCCACCAGCACCGTGCCCAGCACCAGCGCGGTCCGCCGCCGGCCGGCGCCGCGGTCGACCCGCGAGGCCGGGTGGGACCCGGTGCCCCGGCGGCGCAGGAACGTGCGGGGCCGGCGTGGGCCGGCCGCGCCGACCGGCTGGGACGGGGCGCCGACGTCGGCCTCGTCCGCCTCCTCGTGGGCGAAGCCGAACACGTCGAGGTCGTCGTGGACGTCGGCCTCGTCGTCGAGCAGATCGTCCCAGTGGTCCTCACGCCGAGCGTGCTGGTGGTCGCCGGTCACCGGATCGGCTCCCGGTCCTGGCCGGCCCAGCGCCCGGTGCGGCGCTGCTCGTCCACGGCGGCCTGCAGGATCGCGACGGCGGCCGCCTGGTCGATCACGCCGCGGCTGTCCTTGACGGACCGGCCCGCGGCCCGCAGTCCGGCCTGCGCGGAGACCGTGCTGAGCCGCTCGTCGACGAGCCGGACCGGCACAGGGTGGCCCGCCTCGGCCAGGGCGGCGGCGACGGCGTCCGCGTAGTCGAGGGCGTCCTGCGTGGACGGCGTGTGCTCGCCCCGTAGATTCACCGGCAGGCCGACGTACAC
This sequence comes from Micrococcus luteus, assembly GCF_022664405.1. Classification (NCBI taxonomy): domain Bacteria; kingdom Bacillati; phylum Actinomycetota; class Actinomycetes; order Micrococcales; family Micrococcaceae; genus Micrococcus; species Micrococcus luteus. The sequence continues at coordinate 23,636 of NZ_JAKRLB010000014.1, forward strand.
GGCGACGACGTCGAGCTCGCGTGCGTGGGCGACGAGCTCGTCCACGTCACGACGTCGACGCGCATCCCGCCGCAGGGTGGCCACGGGGGTGGCGATCAGGCCGTCGGGGTCGGCCGACGCGACGCCCACGCGGGCACGGCCGACGTCGACGCCGAGGGTGCGCCCCCGGCGCACGGCGTCGGTTGCCGCGTTGGCCCCGTCCTGACCTGCGCTCACGTCCGCCTCAGGCCGCGCGCACCGCGGCGACGACGGCGTCGAGCGCATCCCCGACGCGCGTGACGTCCTGGCCGCCGCCCTGGGCGACGTCGTCCTTGCCTCCGCCCCCGCCGCCGAGCACGCCGGTGGCGGTCTTGACCATGGCGCCCGCCTTGAGGCCGGCCGCGCGGGCGGCCTCGTTGGTCGCCACGACCACGAGGGGCCGGCCCTTGGCCTCGGCCGTGAGGGCCACGAACACGGGCGTGCCCGCCGCGTTGCCGCCGGCCGACTCGATCCGGGCGCGCAGGTCCAGCGCGAGGGAACGCAGCTGGTCCCCGGCCACGTCGCCGGCGTGGTGGGCCAGCACCCGCACCGACGTCCCACCGGACGTCGTGACGTCCCGGGCCTGCGCGGCGAGCTGTCCGGCCTGGGCCTGCAGCGCCTGGGCCCGCAGCTCCGCGACCTGCTTCTCGGCCGCCTTGAGCCGGTCCAGGGTGGCGCCGATGCGGTCCTTGAGCTCCTCGGCCGGGGCCTTGAACATCTCCGAGAGCTCGGAGACGAGGGTGCGCTCCGCGGCGAGGTGGCGGAACGAGTCCAGGCCGACGAGGGCCTCGACGCGGCGGTTGCCCGAGCCCACGGACTGCTCGCCGAGCAGGGTCAGCGAGCCGATCTGCGCGGTGCGGCCCACGTGGGTGCCGCCGCACAGCTCGCGGGACCAGGCGCCGTCGATCTCCACGACGCGCACCCGGTCGCCGTACTTCTCGCCGAACAGGCTCATCGCGCCGAGTGCGCGCGCCTCCTCGAGGCTCATCTCCTGGGTGAGCACGGTGTGGTCGTCGCGGATGGCGATGTTCACCACGTCCTCGACCTCGGAGCGGGCCCCGGCCGAGAGCGACTCGGCCCAGCGGAAGTCGAAGCGCAGGTAGCCCTCCTTGTTGAAGGAGCCGGACTGGGTGGCCTCGGGGCCGAGGATCTGGTGCAGCGCGGCGTGCACCAGGTGGGTGCCGGAGTGGGCCTTCTCGCCGTCAAGGCGGCGCTGCAGGTCGATCGCGCCGAGGGCCTGCGCGCCGGCGGCGACCTCGCCGTCGAGGACCTTGACCCTGTGCACGGACAGCCCCTTCACGGGGGCCTGCACGTCGAGCACCTCGAGGCGGAAGCCGTCGCCGGTGATCAGGCCGGTGTCCGCGGCCTGGCCGCCGGACTCCGCGTAGAACGGCGTGGCGTCTAGGACGAGCTCGAGCTCCGTGCCGGCGCCCGCGGACGGGACCTCCTCGCCGTTCTGCAGCAGGCCGCGCACCACCGACTCGGTGGTGTGCTCGGTGTAGCCGGTGAAGTGGGTCTGGCCTTCGGCGCGCAGGCGCTGGTACACGGCCGTGTCCGTGTGGCCGGACTTCTTGGCCTTGGCGTCCGCGCGGGCGCGGTCGCGCTGCTCGGCCATGAGGGCGCGGAACCCGGCCTCGTCCACGGCGACGCCGGCCTCCTCCGCGATCTCCAGCGTCAGCTCGATCGGGAAGCCGTAGGTGTCGTGCAGCTCGAACGCGTCCGGGCCGGCGATGCCGCCGCCCGCCGAGCGGGCCTGGCCCACCGCGGCGTCGAGGCGGGCCGTGCCCGCGGCGATGGTCCGCAGGAACGCCTTCTCCTCGGCGTAGGCGATCCGGGCGATGCGCTCGAACTCGTCCGCGACGACCGGGTAGGTGCCCTTCATCGCGTCCCGGGAGACCGGCAGCAGCTCGGGGAACACGGGCTCGGTGACGCCCATCAGGCGCAGGGCGCGGACGACGCGGCGGATGAGGCGGCGCAGCACGTAGCCGCGGCCCTCGTTGCCGGGACGCACGCCGTCGCTGATCAGCATCAGGGCCGAGCGCACGTGGTCGGCCACCATGCGCAGGCGGACGTCGTCGTCGTAGTGCGGGTCGGCCGGGTCCTCGGTGGAGGTGTAGGAGCGACCGGCCAGCTGCGCGGCGCGGTCGAGCACGGGGCGGACCTGGTCCGTCTCGTACATGTTCTCCACACCCTGGAGGATCATGGCGAGCCGCTCGAGGCCGAGACCGGTGTCGATGTTCTTGTGCTCGAGCTCGCCGGCGACGTCGAAGTCGTCCTTCGAGCGCACCGCGGAGAGGCGGTACTGCATGAACACGAGGTTCCAGATCTCGATGTAGCGGGTGTCGTCCGCGGCCGGGCCGCCGTCGACGCCGTACGCGGGGCCGCGGTCGTAGAAGATCTCCGAGCAGGGGCCGCCCGGGCCGGGCTGGCCGGTGTGCCAGTAGTTGTCCTCCTTGCCCATGCGCTGGATGCGCTCTGGACGGACGCCCACGTCCTCGCGCCAGATGCGCTCGGCCTCGTCGTCCTCGCGGTACACGGTGACCCAGAGGCGCTCGGGGTCCAGGCCGAAGCCGCCGTCCTCGACCGAGGACGTCAGCAGCTCCCAGGCCATCGGGATGGCCGTCTCCTTGAAGTAGTCGCCGAAGGAGAAGTTGCCGCACATCTGGAAGAAGGTGCCGTGGCGGACGGTCTTGCCGACCTCCTCGATGTCCGCGGTGCGGATGCACTTCTGCACCGAGACGACGCGCGGGCTCGGCGGGGTCTGCTCCCCCAGGAAGTACGGGATGAACGGGACCATGCCGGCCACCGTGAACAGCAGCGACGGATCCGGCGAGACGAGCGACGCCGACGGCACCACGCGGTGCCCCCTGGACTCGAAGAAGGCGGTCCAGCGGCGGGCGATCTCCTGGGACTTCATGCGGGGGTGTCCTTCTGCGTGGTGGTGGTCTGGGGGCGGGCGGCGCCGTGCGACGGCGGCTCCACGGTCTCCCCGGAGATGATCGGCCCCGTGTGGGGCAGGTAGGGCGCGGCCCAGGGGGCCTCGGCGCGGACGCGCTCGGCCAGGCGCCGGGCACCGTCCTGCAGGGCGGCCGCCGCGGCGTCGGCGGCGGCCTCACCGGCCTGGCGGGCCAGACGCTCCGGGTCCAGGCGGGCGGAGAACCCCGCGCGCCCCCCCGCGGAGCCAGGGTCAGACGTCGGCGCGTCGGTCGCGTCGGTGGCCGGGTGGGCACGGTCGCCGAGGGCGCGGTGTGCGAACCAGCCGGATGCGGCGCCGGCGCCGACGAGCAGCAGCGAGCGGAGCATGGCGGGGGCCTCCTTCGGACGGCAGGGATTCCGGCCCCACCTTACCGGGCGCGGCGCCGATCCCCGGCGGCGGGCCCGGGGGACGCCGCAGGCCCGGTCACCTCCGAGAGGTGACCGGGCCTGCGGGACGCGCGGGGCGCCGTCGTCCGGGACGGACCCGGCCGCGGCGGATCAGCGCGCGTAGTACTCGACCACGAGCTGCTCCTCGCAGGTCACGGGGACCTCGGAGCGCTTCGGGCGACGGGTGAGGGTGGCGCGCAGCTTGTCGATCTCCACGGTCAGGTAGCCCGGGGTGGCGGGCAGGACCTGCTGGTGGGCGCCGGCGGCGGCCAGCTGGAAGGGGACCATCTTCTCCGAGCGCTCGTGCACGTGGATCATCTGGCCCTCCTTCACGCGGAACGAGGGGACGTCCACGCGCTTGCCGTCCACCATGATGTGGCGGTGCACGACGAGCTGACGGGCCTGCTGGATGGTGCGGGCGAAGCCGGCACGCAGCACGAGGGCGTCGAGGCGCTGCTCGAGGAGCTCGACCAGGTTCTCACCGGTCAGGCCGGCGGTGCGCTTGGCCTCCTCGAAGTAGCGGCGCATCTGGGCCTCGCGGATGTTGTACTGGGCGCGCAGACGCTGCTTCTCCTTGAGGCGCACCGCGTAGTCCGAGTCCTGCTTGCGGCGGGCACGGCCGTGCTGGCCGGGGCCGTACGGACGACGCTCCATGTACTTCTCGGCCTTGGGAGTCAGCGCGATGCCCAGGGCGCGGGAGTGCCGCACGGTGCGGCGGGTGCGAAGGTTGCCACTCATGGTGGACCTGCCTTTCCTTGACGTGCGGCACGGTTCGGGTTTGTCTCGAGGTCTCGTCCGGGCGCCGGGGCGCACGGGTCAAGGGGCCTCGAACCTGGCCTCCCCGCGATCCTGAGGAGAGCTGAGGGGCGTGCCGCCGCCCGTCATCCACTGATGCGCTGCGCGTCCCTCGCCCGGGCACGCGGGCGTCCGCGGGGATCCGAGCGAGGGGGATGCGTCCGGGGCGCAGCGCCTGCCAGACCGGTCCACCTTACCAGAGCGACGACGACGGGGCGGGCCGGGGCTCAGGCGCGCGGCGTGGCCGCGGTGCCGGGGTCCGCGCCGAGGAGCTGACCGGCCTGGTCCAGGTGGGAGGCCTCGACCAGCACGTCGTACGACTCGGCCTCCATGGTCTGCAGGGACGTGAAGTCGCGCCTGCCGCCGGTGGCCGCGTGGCCGATCGCCCCGAAGACCGCCCCCCACAGGGCGCCCAGGCCCAGGGAGATCAGCAGGATCCAGAGGAACCCGAAGCCGGGGGCGAAGATCGAGAAGAGCAGGCCGAGCAGGAGGCCGAACCACAGGCCCTGCAGCCCGCCGCGGACGGCGGCCTTGCCGGTGGTCATCCGGCCCAGGACCTGCTCCACGGAGCGCAGCCCGGTGCCCACGATGCGCACGCGCTCCACGGGGAACCCGGCGTCGGAGAGCTGGTCCACGAGGGCCTGGGCCTCGGCGTAGGCCGGGACGGAGCGCAGGATGCGGTAGTCGGCCTGCGGGAGGGCGGGGCCGCCGGCGCCGGGGCGGCCGTACGGGGCCGGCTGCTGCGCGGCGGTGTGCTGCGGGGTGGACTGCTGCGGAGTGGACTGGGTCATGGGGGCGGCTCCTTCTGTTCCTTCTGTGCGTCGGTGGTGCATGGGGGCGCGAGCGGGCGAGGAGTCGGCGGGCCGACGTCGACCGCCCCGCTCATCCCTGGACAACCGGTGATCCGGGCGTCTTTATTCCGCGCGGCCGCCCGAGGCGTCCGCCCCCGGGCCCGGCGCGCGCTCAGTCGCCGCGGATGATCCGGCGCAGCGCGGCCACCTGCTCGGTGAGCCGCTTCTCGTGTCCGATGGGCTTGGGCCGGTAATAGTCCCTCCCGACCAGGGGGTCCGGCGCGTACTGCTGACGGGCGACGGCGTGCGGCTCGTCGTGGCTGTAGACGTAGCCCTGGCCGTGGCCGAGGGCCGCCGCGCCGGGGTAGTGCGCGTCCCGCAGGTGCGCCGGCACCGCGCCCGTGTGGCCGGCCCGCACGTCCGCGATCGCCTCGTTCACGGCGGTGTAGCTCGCGTTGGACTTCGGCGCGGTGGCCAGATGCGTCACGGCCTGCGCCAGGATGATGCGTCCCTCCGGCATGCCGATCAGCTGCACGGCCTGGGCGGCGGCCACGGCGGTCTGCAGCGCGGTCGGGTCGGCCATGCCCACGTCCTCGGACGCGGAGATGATCAGCCGCCGGGCGATGAACCGGGGGTCCTCCCCCGCCTCCAGCATCCGGGCGAGGTAGTGCATCGACGCGTCCACGTCCGAGCCGCGGATGGACTTGATGAAGGCACTGATCACGTCGTAGTGCTGGTCGCCGTCCTTGTCGTAGCGCTGGACGTGGTGGTCCATCGCCTGCGCGGCGTCCTCCTCCGTGACCGCGACGGCGCCCTCCCCCGCCCGGCCGGCCTCGCGCGCCTTGTCCAGGGCGACGCCGGCCGCGGCCTCCAGCACCGTGAGCGCCCGCCTCGCGTCGCCGCCGGCCATCCGCACCAGGTAGTCCCGCGCGTCGTCCTGGAGCACCACGGCGCCGTTGAGCCCGCGCTCCTGGGTCACGGCACGGTCCAGCAGCCCGACGATGTCGTCGTCCGTGAGGGGACGCAGCGTGAGCAGCAGCGACCGGGAGAGCAGGGGTGCGATCACGGAGAAGGACGGGTTCTCCGTGGTCGCGGCCACCAGCACGACCCAGCGGTTCTCGACGCCCGGCAGCAGCGCGTCCTGCTGCGCCTTGGAGAAGCGGTGGATCTCATCGAGGAACAGGACGGTGGTGCGCCCGTAGAGGTCCCGTTCGCGCTGGGCCTGCTCCATCACCTGCCGCACGTCCTTCACACCGGCCGTGATCGCGGACAGCTCCGTGAACGTGCGCCCGGGGGCGCGGGCGATCACGTGGGCCAGCGTCGTCTTGCCGATGCCCGGAGGCCCGTAGAGGATGACCGAGCTCGGTCCCGCGGCGGAGTCCGGATCGGGCTCAGCGAGCTTGCGCAGCGGGGAGCCCGGCCGCATGAGGTGCCGCTGGCCCAGCACGTCATCCAGCGTGCGCGGGCGCATGCGCACGGCCAGCGGTGCGCCGGGGTGCGGGGCGGCCACGGTGCCGGCCGGGCCGTCGTCGTCGGCCCCGTTGTGCGCGGCGCTGAAGAGGTCGTCCATCGGGTCCAGGGTAGTCCTCGGCCCGCGGGCGCGTGGGTGGCATCCTGGCCGCATGAGCCCCGCCGCCCCGCGCGCCGACCACACCCATGTCCTGCTGCTGCGCGGGATCAACGTGGGCCGGAGCAACCGTGTCGGGAAGGACACGCTGATCCGCTGGGCCCGGGCCGCCGGCGGGGAGGCGGTCACGACCCACCTGGCCAGCGGCAACGTCCTGTTCCGGGCGTCCTCCGACGCGGCCGCCGAGGGCGTGCGGCAGGGGTTCGCGCGGCGGGCGCGTGAGGAGGGCGGCCTCGACGTCCCCGTGGTCCTCGTGGACGTGGGCACGCTCCGGCGCGCCCTGGAGCTGCACGACGCGCTCCCCTGGGCCGGCGGCGAGCCGAAACGCACCCAGCTCACCGTGCTCGAGGACGACCCCGCACCCGAGGCGGCCGCCGCCCTGGCCGCGCTCGACCACGGGGATGGCCGACCCGCGGGGCCGGATCGCACGGCCCTGGAGGGACGGCTGCTGTGGATGCGCTGCGCCGCGGGGGTCGCCGACTCCCCGCTCACCCCGGCTCGCCTCGACCGGGCGCTCGGGGTGCGCGGCACGGCCCGGAACCTCACGACGGTGCGGGTGCTCGCGGGGCTGCCGAGCGAGGACTGACCTCGGCGGACGGCACGCGGGGCGTCCGGGGCGTCGACACCCGCGGGACACCGCGCGCTGGCCGGGACGTCACGGTCCGTTCACATCCGTGCGATGGGGTGACCCCGTCCTCCGCCTCCCTGCCCTGACTGGAGCATCCATGCCTCGCCTCGCACGCCTCGCCACGGCCGTCACCGCCGCGGCCCTGTCCACGGCCTTCCTCGCCCCGGCCTCCCTCAGCGCGCCCGCCCCGCACTCGGCCACGGCCCAGCGCGCCGCCATCGCCGCCAACCCGTCCGGCAAGAGCATCGAGCTCACCCGCGCCGGCACCCACGAGACCGGCGTGTTCGGCGAGTCCGCCGCCGAGATCCCGGCCTTCGACGCGGTCTCCGGCCGCCTGTTCGTGGTGAACGCGCAGCGCGGCGCCGTCGACGTCATGCGCCTGGGCGCCGACGCCGCCCCCGTGGCCGAGCGGACCCTCTCCGCCGAGGGCCTGCGCACCGCGGACGGCTCCGTCACGGACAAGGGCGCCACGGTGAACTCCGTGGCCGTCTCCGGCGGCGTGATGGCCGTCGCCGTGGAGGCCGCCGAGAAGACCGACCACGGCTGGGTCGTGTTCTTCGACACCACCACCCTGCGCTACCTCGGCGGCGTGCGGGTGGGTGCCCTGCCGGACTCGCTGGCCTTCTCCCCGAACGGGGCGTACGTGGTGGTCGCCAACGAGGGCGAACCGGCCGACGACTTCTCCGTCGACCCGGAGGGCACGATCTCCGTGGTCTCCGTACCGAAGAACGCCCGGCAGTTCTCCCGCCTGACCCAGGACGCGGTGCGCACCGTGGACTTCCGCGCCTACGACGCCGGCACCGCCCTGCCCGCCGGCGTGCGCGTCTCCGGCCCCGATATGGCGGTGCCCGCCGGTCACGAGCCCGCCGGTCGGGTGGCTCGCAACCTCGAGCCGGAGTACGTCACCGTCGACCCGACCGGACGCACCGCCTACGTGTCCGTGCAGGAGGCCAACGCCGTCGCCGTCGTGGACCTGAAGTCCGCCACGCTGGAGGACCTCTGGGCGCTGACGCCCACCGATTGGTCCACCGAGGGCGTGCTGGACGCCTCGGACAAGGACGGCGGCATCGAGCTGGGCCACTGGCCGGTCGACGGCCTGCCCATGCCCGACGGCATCGACACGTACCGCTGGCGCGGTCAGAACCTGGTCGTCACCGCCAACGAGGGTGACGGGCGGGAGTGGGGCGACTTCAACGACTCCGAGCGCGTCAGCGACCTGGACCTGTGCGCCGCCGAGTTCCCGGGGGCCAAGGCCCTGCAGAAGAAGGATGCCCTGGGCCGCCTGAAGGTGCTCACCGACCTCGGCTACGACTCTGAGCGCGAGTGCCACTCCTCCCTGACCACACTGGGCGGCCGGTCCTTCTCCATCTACACCGCGGACGGCACCCGCCTGTTCGACTCCGCCGGCATGATCGAGGAGCAGATCGCCCGGCTCGTGGCCGCCGGCGAGCTGCCGGAGCACGCGTTCAACGCGAACAACGACGAGACCCCGTCCGGGGACTCCCGTTCGGATGACAAGGGCCCCGAGCCCGAGTCCGTGGTGGTGGGCACGATCCAGGGCCGCACCTACGCGTTCGTGGGCCTCGAGCGCATCGGCGGCGTGGTGGTCTTCGACATCACCGACCCGCGGAACGCCACCTACGTGGACTACGTCAACGACCGTGACTGGGATGCCGCGGGCGACGACGCCACGGCCGGCCTGGGTGACATGGGCGCCGAGGGCCTGACCTTCGTGCCGGCCGACGAGTCCCCCTCCGGCACCGCCCTGCTGATCGTCGCCAACGAGGTCTCCGGCTCGACCACCGTGTACGAGGTGAATCCGACCCGTCGTCAGTGATCCGCTGACGCGGACCGGTTCCGGGCGCGTTGCAGAATGGCTGCATGAGAGCCGTTCTGCAACGCGCCCGTTCCGCGTCCGTGACCGTCGACGGCAAAGTCGTCGGCTCCTTCGAGGGCGAGGGGCTGGTGATCCTGCTCGGCGTGACCGTCGACGACACCGAGGCCGAGGCCGTCCAGGTGGCCCGCAAGGTGGCCGGGCTCCGCATGCTCGACGGCGAGCGGTCCCTCACCGACGCCGGTGCCCCGGCGCTCGTCGTCAGCCAGTTCACGCTGTACGGCGACGTGCGGAAGGGCCGGCGGCCGTCCTGGACGCGCGCGGCGAAGGGCAACCAGGCCGAGCCGCTCTACGAGCGGTTCACGGCCGAGCTCGAGGCCGCCGGCGTGCGCGTGGAGCGCGGGGTGTTCGGCGCGAAGATGGACGTCTCCCTCACCAACTCCGGGCCGTTCACGCTGATCGTGGACTCGGACGAGCTGGCCGGTCCGCGGCGCGGCTGAGGCGGGCCCGCCGCGGACCCGGATCAGGCCTCCGGCTCGGCCTCGGCCTGCTTCGGCTCCGGCTGCGCGTCGACGCCGGCCTCCTTGCGCTGCTGGGCGGTGATGGGCGCCGGTGCGGCCGTCAGCGGGTCGAAGCCGCCGCCGGTCTTCGGGAACGCGATGACCTCGCGGATCGAGTCGGTGCCGGCCAGCAGGGCGACCACGCGGTCCCAGCCGAACGCGATGCCGCCGTGCGGCGGGGCGCCGTACTTGAAGCCCTCGAGCAGGAAGCCGAACTTCTCGTTCGCCTCCTCCGGGGACAAGCCCATGACCTCGAACACGCGCTCCTGCACGTCCTGACGGTGGATGCGGATGGAACCGCCGCCGATCTCGTTGCCGTTGCACACGATGTCGTACGCATACGCCAGGGCCGCGCCCGGGTCGGTGTCGAAGGTGTCCGCGAACTCCGGCTTGGGCGAGGTGAACGCGTGGTGCACGGCGGTCCAGGCGCCCGCACCCACGGCGACGTCGCCCGAGGCCACGGCGTCGGCCGCCGGCTCGAACATCGGCGCGTCCACGACCCACACGAACGCCCAGTCGGCGTCCTTCGCGGCCACGCCGTCACCGGCATCGGTGAACAGCCCGCAGCGACGGCCGATCTCCACGCGGGCCGCACCCAGCAGCGCGCGGGACTCCTTCGGCTTCCCGGCGGCGAAGAACACGCAGTCGCCCGGGTTCGCGCCCACGGCGGCGGCCAGCCCGGCCTTCTCCTCCTCGGAGATGTTCTTGGACACCGGGCCGGTCAGCTCGCCGTCCTCCTGGATGAGCACGTAGGCCAGGCCCTTGGCGCCGCGCTGCTTGGCCCACTCCTGCCACGCGTCGAGGGTGCGGCGGGCCTGGGAGGCGCCGCCCGGCATCACGACGGCGCCCACGTACTCGTTCTGGAACACGCGGAACGGGGTGTCCTTGAAGTACTCGGTCAGGTCCGTCAGCTCGAGGCCGAAGCGCAGGTCCGGCTTGTCCGAGCCGTACTTCTCCATCGCCTCGGCGTAGGTCATGCGGCGGATCGGCGTCGGCACGTCCACGCCCACGAGGGCCCACAGGGCCTTGACGATCTTCTCGCCGAGGGCGATCACGTCATCCTGCTCCACGAAGGAGGCCTCGATGTCCAGCTGGGTGAACTCGGGCTGACGGTCCGCGCGGAAGTCCTCGTCGCGGTAGCAGCGGGCGATCTGGTAGTACTTCTCGATCCCGCCCACCTGCAGCAGCTGCTTGAACAGCTGCGGCGACTGCGGCAGGGCGTACCAGGAGCCGGGAGCCAGGCGGGCCGGGACGAGGAAGTCGCGGGCGCCCTCCGGCGTCGAGCGCGTGAGAGTCGGGGTCTCGACCTCCACGAAGCCCTCGCCGTGCAGCAGCTCGCGCGCCGTCCGGTTGACCTCGGAGCGCAGGCGCATGATGCGCGAGGGCTGCGGGCGGCGCAGGTCCAGGTAGCGGTGGCGCAGCCGGGCCTCCTCGCCGACCTCCACGTGCTCGTCCACCTGGAACGGCAGCGCGGCGGCGGTGTTGAGCACCGTCACGGTCTCCGCGATCAGCTCGATCTCGCCGGAGGGCAGGTTCGGGTTCTCGTTGCCCTCGGGGCGGCGCTCGACCGTGCCGGTGACCTGCAGAACCCACTCGTTGCGCAGCGGGTCGAAGTCCGCCTCGTCCCGCACCACAACCTGGGCGAAGCCCGAGGCGTCGCGCAGGTCCACGAAGGCCACGCCGCCGTGGTCTCGCCGCCGCGCCACCCAGCCGGTGACGGTGACGGTCTGGCCGATGAGCGAGGCGTTGAGCTCGCCGAGGGAGTGGGTGCGCAGCACGAGGATCCTCTCCGTCCGGTCGCCGGACGATGTGCGGGGTTCATGTGATGGTCGACGCCGTGTGATACGCCTGCGGGGCGGGCGCGCGCCGTTCCCGTCAGTCTAGTGCCCCGTCCACACTGCCCCAGCCCAGGAGGACCCCGTCATGACCGCCGCCCTGCAGCGCCGCCTGACCCTGCTCCACGCCGTCGCGATCGGCCTCGGCTCGATGATCGGCGCGGGCGTGTTCACCGCGATCGGCCTGGCGGCCGCGCTCACCGGCGGCCACCCCGGCCTGCTGTACGGGGCCCTGGCGGTCGCGGCCGTCGCGGCCCTGTGCAACGCCCTGTCCACGGCGCAGCTGGCCACCGTCCACCCCGAGTCCGGCGGCGCCTACGTCTACGGCCGGCGGCAGCTGCACCCGTGGGCCGGCTTCGTCGCCGGCTGGGGCTTCGTCACGGGCAAGACCGCGTCGGTGGCCGCGATGGCGGCCACCCTCGGCCTGTACCTCTTCCCCGACGACGCCGCCGCGGCCCGGTGGACGGGCGTGGCCGCCGTCGTCGTGCTCACCGGGGTGGCGATGGCGGGCGTGACGCGGACCGCGCAGGCGACGTTGGCGATCCTCGTGCCCGTGCTCGCCGTGCTCGTGTTGGCCATCGGCGCAGGCCTGGCGCGCGAGGCCCCCGGGGGCTCGGCCGCGGCGCTCGGCGTCGACTCCCCCGTGCAGGGCGTGCTCATGGGCGCGGGCGTCCTGTTCTTCGCGTTCGCCGGCTACGCGCGCGTGGCCACCATGGGTGAGGAGGTCATCGACCCCGCACGCACGATCCCGCGCGCCATCCTGATCGCCCTCGCCGTGACCGTGGCGCTGTACCTGCTGCTCGCCACGGCGCTGATCTCGGGCCTCGGGACCTCCGGGCTGGCCCGGTCCCCGGCGCCCGTGCGCGACCTGCTCGAGACCGCCCTGGGCTCCGGCTGGGGCTGGGTGGCGGTGGCCGGCGCCGCCCTCGCCGCGGCCGGGGCCATGCTCAACCTGCTGACGGGCATCTCCCGCACCGCCCTGGCCATGGCCCGCGAGTCCGACCTGCCCCGCCCCCTGGCACGGGTCCATGCGGGGACCGGCACGCCGTGGACGGCTCAGCTGACGGTGGCCGCGGCCGTGATCCTGCTCCTGCTCACCACGGACATCCTCACCGTGGTGGGCTTCAGCTCGTTCGGCGTGCTCGTCTACTACGCGGTGGCGAACCTGTCCGCCCTGACCCTGCGCGGGGACGACGACGGCCGCCGCCCGGCCCGGCCGCGCCCGCTGCGCCCGCTGCGCGTGCCCCGCGCCGTCAACGTCCTCGGCCTGGCCCTGTGCCTGCTGCTCGCCCTCAGCCTGCCGCCGATGTCCGTGGCCGCGATGGCGGGCGTGTTCCTGATCGGGGTGGGCGGGCGCGCGTTCGTGCGGGCCGGGCGCCGGGGCCGGTGACCCGACGCGCAGACACCCACCGCCGCCGCACACCGGGGCCGGCACAGCGGCCGCGTCCGCTCAGTCCTGCGCGCGGGCGACCTGCGGCAGCAGGTCCTCGGCCGGCGGGGTCCAGTCGGCCGGGTCCGCGGCGTGCTGCTCGCCGGAGCGGATGTCCTTCACCTCGTGGACCCGCGCGCCGGCGTCGTCCCGGCCCATGAACCACACGAACGGGATGCCGCGGCGGTCCGCGTACTTGATCTGTTTGCCGAACTTCTCCGCGGACACCGCGACCTCCGCGGGGATGCCGCGCTCCCGCAGCAGGGCCGCGACGTCCTGGGCCTCGGGCCAGTCCTCGTCCGCCGTCAGCGCCACGTACACCGCGGTCGGCACGGAGCGGGAGGCCACGGCCATCTGCTGGGACAGCATGCGCATCACCAGCCGCGTCACGCCGATGGACAGTCCGACACCGGGGAACACGCGGTTCCCCTTGGAGGCGAGCGCGTCGTAGCGGCCGCCCGAGCAGATCGAGCCGAGCTGCTCGTGGCCCACCAGGACGGTCTCGTAGACGGTGCCCGTGTAGTAGTCCAGGCCGCGCGCGATGGACAGGTCCGCCACGGCGCGCCCGGGGGCGCGGCGGTGCAGGGTGGCGACGACGTCGGCCAGCTCGGTCAGCCCCTCCTCGAGCAGCTCGTGGGTCACCCCCAGGGCGCGGACCCGCTCGACGAACGAGGCGTCCGACGTGCGGATGTCCGCCAGGGCCAGCGCCTGCGCAGCCTGCTCGGGGCTCGCGCCGACCTCCTCCTGGAGCAGCCGCGCGACCTCCTCCGGGCCGACCTTCTCCAGCTTGTCGATGCTGCGCAGCACGCCGGCGGTGTCCTCCAGGCCGATGCCCCGGTAGAAGCCCTCGGCGAGCTTGCGGTTGTTCACGCGGATGAGGAAGTCGCCGATCGGCAGGGCGCCGAGCGCCTCGGCCATCACGAGTGCGACGTCGGCGTCGTACCGGGGCGAGAGGGCGCCGTCGCCGACGACGTCGATGTCCGCCTGGGTGAACTCGCGGGCGCGGCCCTCCTGAGGGCGCTCCCCGCGCCAGACCTTCTGCATCTGGTAGCGACGGAAGGGGAAGGCGAGGTGGCCGGCGTTCTCCACGACGTAGCGGGCGAACGGCACGGTGAGGTCGAAGTGCAGGGCCAGGCGCTTGGGGTCGGCCGGGTCCTTGGGATCGCGCCGGCCCGCGGCGACCTCCTCGTCCTCGGCCAGGCGGGAGACCGCGTAGACCTCCTTGTCCACCTCGCCCTTGCGCAGCAGCTGGCCCAGGGTCTCCACGGCACGGGTCTCGATGCCGGCGAACCCGTGCAGCTCGAAGGTCCGCCGCAGCGTGTCGAGCACGTGCTGCTCCACGAGCCGCTCGGCGGGCAGCCACTCGTGGAAACCGGACAGGGAGGCCTTGCGGGACATGGCGATCCTTCGAGACGACGACGGCGGGGACGCGCGACGGTCCCCCGCCGGCGCACCGGCCCATTCTAGGCGCGGGCGCTGTCCGGCCCGGTACGCTGGCCCTGTTCGTGTCCATCCCGACCGGCCGCATCCCTCGACGACTGCGTGCCGGCGCAGTCAGGGAGAGTTCCAGCGGTGACCAATCACATGCAGCCCGACGACCAGCAGTCCCCCGCCACCGAGGCCGCCCCCGCGTCGGCCGAGGCCGCCGAGCCGACCGTGCCCGCCGAGGCCCGGCCCGTCCCCGAGGTCGTCCCCGACGCGCCGGCGCACGGTGATTCCTCCCAGCCCGCCGAGGCGCCCGCCGTGCCCTCCCCGGCCGCGATGAAGAAGGCCAGCCCGGCCGCCGTGCGCCCCGCGACGCCCGCCGCCGCGTCCGCCGCCCCGACCCCCGTCGTGGCCCCGACCGTGCCGCCCACCCCGGTGGAGGAGGCCGCCAGGTTCGCCCGGGTGAGCGAGGACGGCCACGTCACGCTGCTGGACGGGCAGGAGGAGCACGCGGTCGGCCAGGTGCCGGACGCGAGCACCGAGGACGCGCTGGCGTACTTCGTGCGCAAGTACGACGACGTGCGCGCCCAGATGGCCCTGTTCGAGCAGCGCATCGCCGCCGGCGCCCCCTCGAGTGAGCTGGGCCGGGCGCTGGGTCAGATGACGACCGCGGTGAACGAGCGCCACATGGTCGGCGACATGGACGCCCTCCGCACCCGCCTGGCGGCCCTGGAGACCCTCCTGGGCGACTACCGCGCCGCGGAACAGGAGGCCCGGCAGGCCGCCCAGGCCGAGCAGCTGGCCACCCGCGAGGCCATCGTCGCCGAGGCCGAGACCTTCGCCCAGACCCCGGCCGAGCGGATGCCCTGGAAGACCGCGTCCAAGCGCATGACGGAGCTGTTCGAGGAGTGGAAGGCCGCCCAGAAGGCCGGTCCGCGTCTGGCCAAGTCGGTCGAGGACGACCTGTGGAAGCGCTTCCGCGGCGCCCGCACCGCGTTCGACAAGACCCGCCGCGCCCACTTCTCCCGGCTGGACGCCGCCTCGGCCGAGGCCAAGCAGGTCAAGGAGCGTCTCATCGCCCGTGCCGAGGAGCTGTCCACCTCCACCGACTGGGGCGTGACCGCCGGCAAGTACCGCGACCTGATGGACGAGTGGAAGCGCGCCCCCCGGGCCTCCCGCAAGGAGGACGACGCCCTCTGGGCCCGCTTCCGCGCCGCCCAGGACGTCTTCTTCGCCGCCCGCAAGGCCGCGAACCAGGAGATCGACCGCGAGTACGGGGCCAACCTGAAGGTGAAGGAGCAGATCCTCGCCGACGGCCAGAAGCTGCTCCCGTTCACGGACGTCAAGGCCGGACGGCGCGCGCTCAACGAGCTGCGCGGGCGGTGGGAGGATGCCGGCCGCGTGCCCCGCGGGGACGTCCGCCGGATGGAGGAGGGCCTCCGCAAGCTCGAGGACGCCCTCAAGCAGGCGGAGAACGAGCACTGGCGCCGCACCGACCCGGAGACCAAGGCCCGCACGAACTCCGCCCTCACGCAGCTCGAGGAGACCATCGCGGGGCTCGAGGCGGATCTCGCCCGGGCCCAGGCCCGGGGCGACCAGCGCGCCGTCAAGAAGGCCCAGGAGGCGCTCGACGCGCGCCTGCAGTGGAAGCAGGCCCTCGAGGCCTCGGCCTCCGAGCTCCGCTGAGCCCCACCCGTCTCGAGCACGCCCCCGCGGCCCGCCTGTCCACAGGCGGCCGCGGGGGCGTCCCCGTCTCTGGCAGGATCCGGGCATGACGACCGTGACGATCGAGGAGACCGCCCCGACCGGGGCACTCGTGCTGGCGGGCGACCCCTTCACGGAGCCGGAGCTGCAGGCGCTCGGCGCGCGGGGCGCCGTGCGGCCGCTGCTGCCCGGGGTGTGGGCGCGGCCGGACGCCGCGGACGATCCCGCGGTCCGGGCCGCTGCCCTGTGGACCCTCGGCGGCCCGCTCCTGGCCGCCGGCTGGACCGCGATCGGCCCGTCGGCGGCCTGGATCCTGGCCGGCGGCGCGGCGCCCGGGCGGCTACACGCGGCCGTGCCGCACTTCCACCGGCGCCCCGCCGGCGGGGGCCTGCTGCCCTGGACGCTCACGCAGTCGGACGTCGCGGCCGATGCCACGGGCGTCGCCCCCGCCGAGCACGACGTGCTCCGCTTCGGCCCCGTGCGGGTCACGACGCCCGCCCGGACAGTCGAAGACCTGCTGCTCAGCGCCGACCCGGATGCGGCGCGGCGCGCGGCCGCCGTGATCGGCGCCCACGGCGCCGCCGGGCTGCGGGAGCGGCTGGCCCGCCGGACCCGCCGTGCCGGCGTCGTGGCGGCCCGGCGCCGGCTGGGCGCGCTGCTGGCGGCGCTGGACGTCCCCGACTGAGGCCGGGAGGCTCAGGTGCGGTGCACGTCGAAGACGCCGTCGATGCGGCGCACCGCGTCGATCACGTGGCCGAGGAACCGGGGGTCGCCCATCTCGAAGACGAACCGGCTCATCGCCACGCGGTCGCGGGTGGTGTTCACGGAGGCCGAGAGGATGTACACGTGGTTCTCGGAGAGGACCCGTGTGACGTCGGAGAGCAGCGACTTGCGGTCCAGCGCCTCGATCTGGATCTCCACCAGGTAGACGGTGTCCCGCGACGGCGCCCAGCTGACCGGGGTGCGGCGCTCCGGCTCCTGCGCGAGCAGGGTCGCCAGGTTGGGACAGTCGACCCGGTGCACGGAGACCCCGGAGCCGCGGGTGACGAACCCGTCGATGGCGTCCGGCGGCACCGGGTTGCAGCACCGTGCCAGCTTGGCCATGACGCCGCCGTCGCCGTCCACGAGCACGCCGGCGTCGTTGGTGGCCCGCGCGGGGGCGCGCCGCGACTGGGCCGGGACCAGCTCCTGCAGGTGCACCTCGCCGACGGTCAGCTCGCCCTCCGGCTCGGCCTGCGTCGGCGTCGGCGGAGCGAGGCGCTCCGCGACGCGTTCCTGCACGGACTGGGCGGACACGTGGCCGTCGCCGAGGGCCACGAACAGCCCGTCGAGGTCCGCGTAGCCGAGATCCGTGGCCACCTGCACCAGCTCCTCGCCGCCGAGCACCTGCTGCACGGCCATGCCGGCCTTGCGCAGCTGACGGGTCAGCGACTCGCGTCCCCGGTCGGCCTGCTCGTCGCGGCGCTGCGTGGCGAAGTGGTGACGGATCTTGGACCGGGCCCGCGGCGAGACCACGAAGCCCAGCCAGTCCCGGCTCGGGCCCGCGTCCTCGGCGCGCGAGGTGAAGACCTCCACGGTGTCACCGTGGCTCAGCGGCGTGGACAGCGGGACGAGCTTGCCGTTGACCCGGGCACCGATGGTGCGGTGGCCGACGTCGGTGTGGATGGCGTAGGCGAAGTCCACGGGCGTGGAGCCGGCCGGCAGGGTGCGGATCTCCCCCTTCGGCGTGAAGACGTACACCTCGTCCGCCCCGATCTGGGTGCGCAGCGAGGCGAGGAACTCGTCCGGGTCCCGGGTGTCCGCCTGCCAGTCCATCACCGAGCGCAGCCAGGCCGGCGTGGCCTGCACCGGCGCCTGGCCGGCGGCCTGGGCCTTGTACCGCCAGTGCGCGGCGACGCCGTACTCGGCCTGGCGGTGCATCTCCTGCGTGCGGATCTGGATCTCCACCGGCTTGCCGCCCGGCACCATCACCGTGGTGTGCAGGGAGCGGTACATGTTCAGCTTCGGGACCGCGATGTAGTCCTTGAACCGACCCGGGACCGGGTTCCAGCGGGCGTGGATCGCGCCGAGCACGGCGTAGCAGTCACGCACGGAGTCCACGAGCACCCGGATGCCCGTCAGGTCGTGGATGTCGTCGAAGTCCTTCCCGCGCGTCACCATCTTCTGGTAGATCGAGTAGTAGTGCTTCGGCCGTCCGGTGACGGTCGCCCGGATCCGGTGCTCGCGCAGATGATCCTCGATCACGGTGCGCAGCGCCGCGATGTGCTTCTCCCGCTCCGGGTTCCGCTCCCCCACGAGGCGCACGATCTCCGCGTACATCTTGGGCTTGAGGGCGGCGAAGGAGAGGTCCTCGAGCTCCCACTTGACGGTGTTCATGCCGAGCCGGTGGGCCAGCGGGGCGTAGATGTCCAGGGTCTCCTGGGCCTTGCGCGCGCTGGACTCCGGGGAGACGTACCGCCACGTCCGCGCGTTGTGCAGCCGGTCGGCGAGCTTGATGAGCAGGACGTTCACGTCCTGGGCCATCGCGATGACCATCTTGCGCACGGTCTCGGCCTGCGCCGCGGCGCCGTAGGTCACCTTGTCCAGCTTGGTCACGCCGTCCACGAGGAGGGCGACGTCGGAGCCGAAGTCGGCGCGCAGGCGCTCCAGGGAGTAGTCCGTGTCCTCGACGGTGTCGTGCAGCAGGGCCGCCAGGAGGGTCGGGCCGGTCACGCCGATCTCGGCGAGGATCGTGGCGACCGCGACGGGGTGGGTGATGTACGGGTCCCCGGAGCGCCGCATCTGCCCCTCGTGTGCCGCGCGGGCGACCTCGAAGGCGCGGACGATGTCGGCCAGCTCGGTCTTGGTGGCTCGCTGCCGCACCGTGCGCATCAGCGGCTCGAGCAGGGGCGAGTACTCGGTGGCGTGCCGGCCGGTCAGGCGTGCGATCCGGCCGCGGGGCCGGACCGGGACGGGACGGGCCGGGGCGGGAGTGGGGTCCTGCTCGCTCATGGGCCACGCCTCCTGACTCGTGCGGCCCCGACCGCTCCGGCCGGGATGATCGGCGAGTCTACCCGCGCCCGTCCCACCCCGCCCCAGGAAGACCACCGGGGCCGCAGCGGCTCCGTCAGAGCCGTGCGCCGTCGTCCCAGGGGGCGACGTCGGGATCGGTGACCGCCTCTGAGGCACGCTCCCGGGCGGCGCGGGCCGCGGCCCGGGCGTCGTGGTCGCGCACGTCCGGGTCGTTGCGGCGCAGCAGGGCGTACAGCGGCGCCTGGAGGAACAGGGTGGACAGGGTGCCCACGATGATGCCCACGAACAGCGCGAGCGCGATGTCCCGCAGCGTGCCGGCACCGAGCAGCCCCGCGCCGATGAACAGGATCGAGCCGACCGGCAGGATGCCGACGACGGAGGTCGTGATGGACCGGACGAGCGTCTGGTTCACCGCGAGGTTCACGTTCTCGACGAAGGAGCGCTCCGGGTCCTCCTCGGCCCCGATCGTGTTCTCGCGGATCTTGTCGAAGACCACCACGGTGTCGTAGAGCGCGTACGACAGGATCGTGAGGAAGCCGATGATGGCCGACGGCGTGATCTCGAAGCCGGTGGCGCCGTAGATGCCGGCGGTCAGCGCGACCACGTAGAGCATGCCGAGCACGGCGGCCAGGGACATCTTCCAGGTGCGGAAGTACACGGCCATGAACAGGGTCACGAGCACCACGAAGATCACCAGGCCGATCAGGGCCTGCTGCGACACCGCGGCGCCCCAGGTCGGCCCCACGAAGGTCGAGGTCACCTGGTCCTGGCCGACGCCGTAGGCCTCCTGCAGGTTCGCGGCCACGGCTCGGGTCTGGGCGTCGTCGAGCTGCTCGGTCTGGACGCGCACGGTGCTTGGGGCGACGTTCGTGACGGTGGCGTGGCCGTCGGCCAGCACGTCGGTCACGGCGCGCTCGCCCGCGGCCACGTCGGTGGAGGCCGTCTGCGAGACGGTGAACTCGGAGCCGCCCCGGAACTCGATGCCGAGGTTGAAGCCGCCGCGCAGGGCGGTCAGGCCGCCGGCGAGGACGAGCAGCAGGGCGGCGAGGGCGAACCACCACCGCCAGCGCTGGATGAACGGGTAGGAGATGCGGCCCGAGTAGAGGGCGTTGCCCCAGTCGGCGAAGCGGTTCACTGGTCCTCCTCCTGGCGGCGGCGCTCGGCGCGGCGTCGCTCGGCGATCGTCATGGGCGGCGCGGTGCGCGAGCGGCGGCCGCCCCGGGCGGACGTGCCCGCGCGGGGGGCGCCCGTCGCGGCGAGCGGGCGCGGGGCGTCGGCGGCCGCCGCGTCGTCGGCGTCGGCCGGCTCGTCGGAGGCCTCCGCCGGGAGCCCGGTGCGGGGGGCAGTGGCGGGCTCGCGGAAGCGCCCGGCGCCCTGGTACAGGGACGGCCCGCCCAACAGCGACGGGTCCAGTCCGGACATCGGGTGTCCCTCGCCCACGAAGCGGGTCTGGGCCAACAGCACCATGAGCGGGTGGGTGAACATGAACACCACGATCAGGTCGGCGATCGCGGTGAGGCCGAGGGTGAACGCGAAGCCGCGCACGTTGCCGACGGCCACGAAGTACAGCACGACGGCGGCCAGCAGGTTCACGGCCTTGGACGCGGTGATCGTCCGCCGGGCGCGCTTCCAGCCCTCGTGCACGGCGACGGGCACGGTGTGGCCCGCGCGCAGCTCGTCCTTGATGCGTTCGAAGTAGACGATGAACGAGTCCGCCGTCAGACCGATCGCCACGATGAGCCCGGCGATGCCCGCGAGGGACAGGCGGTAGTTGTCCGTCCAGCCCAGGATCGCGATGGTCAGCCACGTCAGCACGCCCGCCACGATGATCGAGGCGAAGGTCAGCAGGCCCAGGGCCCGATACTGGAAGAACTGGTACACGGCCACGAGGCCGAGGCCGATCAGGCCGGCGATCAGGCCCCAGAAGAGCTGGTCCCGGCCGAGCGTGGCGGAGATCTGCTGCTCGGACTCGATCGAGAAGGAGATCGGCAGGGAGCCGTAGTTGAGCTGCTCGGCCAACTGCGCCGTCGTCTGCTCGTTCAGGGTGGGGCCGCTGATCTGCGCGCTGCCGTTGGTGATGACCACGTTGGACTGCGGCGCGGAGATCACGTCCCCGTCCAGCAGGATCGCGAACTGCTTGCGCGGGTCGCCCTCGGGGTACGGGGTGAGCTTCTGGGTGACCTCCGTGAAGGCCTTGGTGCCCTCCTCGTCGAACTCGATGTTGACGACCCACTGGTTGGTGGAGACGCCGCCCTGGGCCTGGGCCATGCCGTTGGACGCGCCCTTGATCTGGGTGCCCGGGATGACCACGGGGCCCAGGATGTACTTCTGGGCCGGCGTGACGGCGCCGTCGGCGAGCTCCTCGGAGGGCTGGCAGGCGACGATCGCCCGGTCGGACGGCGGCGGGGGCGCGGCCGGGTCCCGCGGGGCGGTGCAGTCCGTGGCCTGGAACTCGGCCAGCAGGGCCGGGGTGACCCAGTTCGGGTCGTAGGCGTCCGCCGGCTCCCCGTCGGGCTTCGGCAGCTGGTCTTCGGGCAGGCGCTGGTCCTCGGGGGTGGCCTCCCCCGGGCCGGACTGCAGCACGGGGCGGAACTGCATGTCCGCGGACGCCTGGATCAGGCGGCGGGTCTCCTCGTCCGGGACCCCGGGCAGGGAGACGACCACGTTCTGGGAGCCCTGCGTGGCGACCTCCGCCTCGGCCACGCCGGAGCCGTCCACACGCTGGCGGATGATCTCCACGGCCTGGTCCAGCTGCTCGGGGGTGACGGACTCGCCCGTCGAGGTCTCGGGGGCCAGCACCATCTGCGTGCCGCCCTCGAGGTCGAGGGCGAGCTTGGGAGCCCAGGAGGCCGCGCCGGAGGCCACGCCCCCGCCGAGGATCGCGGCCAGGACCACGAGGAGGGCGGCCAGCCAGGTCAGGGTGCGCCCGGCGGAGCCGGAGGGTGTTCTCTTCGCCATTGCTCAGGTGCTTCCGTCACATCCGAGCGGCCCCGCCAGGCGGGGCCGCGTGTGCAGGGGTGGGTGGGCCTCAGGCCAGGTCGTCGCGGCGCGGACGCGGGTCGGCGTCGTCGGCGCGGTACTCGGTGCCGGGGGCGTCATCCCGACGCGACGGGTCCGTGGTGGGCGCGGCGGCCGCGGCGGCCGTCTCGGGCTCCACGACGGTGGTGATGCCCTGCAGGTGCACGTCCATGCGCGTGCCCGGGGCGGTCTCCAGCGTCACCCGCTGGGCCTCGGCGTCCACGGCCACGACGGTGCCGAAGATGCCGGCGCCGGTCATGACCTCGACGCCCGGGGCGAGGGTGCTGCGCATCTGCGCCTGCTGCTGCTGCATCTTCTTGCCCTTGCGGAAGGAGAGGAAGAGCATCACCGCGAGCAGGGCGAAGGCGATGAGCATGAGCATGCTGCCGCCACCCCCCTGGGCCTGCTGGGCGATCACGGGCAGGGTCGCTGCGGCGGCGACGGGCATGGGGGACTCCTGAAGCTCGGGGTGGGCGGGCCTGTCCAGTGTAGGGGCCCGCCCTGGGCGTCACGGCCCCGGCGTGGCCTCCGGAGCGGCGAGGCCCAGGTGCTCCCAGGCCCCCGGCAGCGCGACGCGGCCACGGGGGGTGCGCGCCACCATGCCCTCGCGGATGAGGAAGGGCTCGGCCACGGTCTCCACGGTCTCGGCCTCCTCCCCCACGGCGGTGGCCAGCGTGCTGAGCCCCACGGGCCCGCCGCCGAACGTGGTGCACAGGGCGGTGAGGACGGACCGGTCGAGCCGGTCCAGGCCGCGCCCGTCGACGTCGTACATGTCCAGGGCGGCGGCGGCGTCGTGCGCGCCGACCTCGGCCAGCCCCTTCACGAGCGCCCAGTCCCGCACCCGGCGCAGCAGCCGGTTGGCGATGCGCGGGGTGCCGCGCGAGCGCCGGGCGATCTGCCGGTACCCCTCCGTGGCCAGCCGCATGTCCAGCAGCAGGGCGGAGCGGCGCAGGACGCGCTCGAGCTCCTCCTCGGTGTAGAAGTCCAGGTGACCCGTGAAGCCGAAACGGTCGCGCAGCGGCCCCGGCAGGAGGCCGGCCCGCGTGGTGGCGCCCACGAGCGTGAAGGGCGGCAGCTCGAGCGGGATCGAGGTGGCGCCGGCGCCCTTGCCCACCACGATGTCCACCCGGAAGTCCTCCATGGCCATGTAGAGCATCTCCTCGGCCGGGCGGGACATCCGGTGGATCTCGTCGAGGAAGAGCACCTCACCCTCGGTGAGCGAGGACAGGATGGCCGCGAGGTCGCCCGCATGCTGGATCGCGGGGCCGGAGGACAGCCGCAGGGGGGCGTTCATCTCCGCGGCCACGATCATCGCCAGCGTGGTCTTGCCGAGCCCGGGCGGACCGGACAGCAGGACGTGGTCCGCGGCGCGGTCCCGCAGCCGGGCGGAGGCGAGCATGAGGTCCAGCTGCTCGCGCACCCGCATCTGGCCCACGAACTCGTCCAGGTGCTTGGGGCGCAGCGCGGCCTCGAGCCGGCGCTCCTCCGGGTCGACGGCCGCCGCGG
Source organism: Micrococcus luteus (assembly GCF_022664405.1). Taxonomy (NCBI): domain Bacteria; kingdom Bacillati; phylum Actinomycetota; class Actinomycetes; order Micrococcales; family Micrococcaceae; genus Micrococcus; species Micrococcus luteus. The sequence continues at coordinate 47,181 of NZ_JAKRLB010000014.1, forward strand.
ACAGCGGTGAGGACTCCGCGCTCATCGCCCGCCTCGCACCGCGCCGGCCATGCCGACGTCGCGCAGGGTGGCGCGCAGCAGCGCGGCGACGTCGCGGCCCTCGTCCAGCTCCGGGCGGGCCGCCACGGTGGCCTCGACGGCCTTGAGCGCCTCCTTCTCGGACCAGCCCAGGCCGGCCATCGCCTGCACGACGTCGGCGTGCCAGACCGTCTCGACGGTCGGCTCGGCGCTCGCCTCGGCCTCCGCCTCGGGCACCGGCTCCCCGGTGGGCGCGAGGCGGCCGGAGAGCTCGACGATGATCTTGCGCGCCATCTTCGGCCCGATGCCGGGCACGCGGGTGAGGGTCTTCTCGTCCTCCTCGGTGACCGCCCGGCGCACGGTCTCGGGGTGGTGGACCGAGAGGATCGCCAGGGCGAGCCGGGGACCCACGCCGTTGGCCGTGATGAGCACCTCGAACACCTCGCGCTCGTCACGGTCCGCGAAGCCGTAGAGGGTCAGGGCGTCCTCCTTGACCACGAGGTGGGTCTGCACCGTTCCCGGCCGGCCCTCGTGCAGCGTGGACAGCGTCTGCGGGGTGGCGGAGAACTGCACGCCCAGGCCGCCGACGGCGATGACCGCCCGGTCGAGGGCCACGTGCTCCACGGTGCCGCTGAGCGAGGCGATCATGAGGGGCCCTCCTGTCGGGACGGACGGACGCCGGTCGGCGCGGATTCGAACATATCATCGAACGCCGGCCCGGCAGCGGCCTACCGGCGACGCCCGCCGCCCGCCGAGCGCTCGGCGTCGAGCCAGGCCCGCTGCGCGGCGGTGAGCTGGCCCCGCGGGCGGGCGCGCGCGGGCGCCTTGGCGGCGAACTGCGAGCGCCCCGCCCGGGAGGCGAGGTCTGCGGTGTCGAGGCCGGTCTGGCCGGCGGCCGCGCCGAGGGCGGTGCCGCGCCAGCCGTGGGCGATGGCCAGGGCGAGGGCGTCGGCCGCGTCGGCCGGGCGCGGCGGGGCGTCGAGGCGGAGGATCCGGGTGACCATCGTGGTGACCTGCTCCTTGCCCGCATCGCCGTGTCCGGTGACGGCGGCCTTGACCTCGGAGGGGGTGTGCAGGCCCACGGGGACGCCGGCGCGCGCGGCCGCGGCGATCGCCACGCCCGCGGCCTGGGCCGTGCCCAGCACGGTCGGCGTGTTCGTGTTCGCGAACATGCGCTCGACGGCGGCGCGATCGGGCCGGTGCGCGGCGAGGACCGCGGAGACGGCCTCGTCGATGCGCAGGAGGCGCTGGTCCAGGGGGGCGGTGGGCGGGGTGCCCGTGACCTCGACGTGGACGAGCGCGGCCCGCCGTCGCGCGTCCACGTCCACCACGGCGATCCCGCAGCGGGTGAGCCCCGGGTCCACCCCGAGGATCCGGACGACGTCGGCGGGCCGGCGCGCGCTCAGCGCGATCAGTCCTCGTCGAGCTCGGCGAGGACCTCGGGGGCGATGTCCACGTTCGAGAAGACGTTCTGGACGTCGTCGAGGTCCTCGAGGGCATCGGCCAGCTTCAGGAAGGTGCGGGCGCCCGACGCGTCCAGGTCCACCTTCATGGTGGGGACGAACTCGAGCTCGTCGGACTCGTACTCCACGCCCGCCTCGTCGAGGGCCTTGGCCACGGACTGCAGGTCGGAGGGGTCCGAGAGGATCTCGAAGGAGTCGCCGGAGACGACGACCTCCTCGGCGTCGGCGCCGCCCTCGAGCACGGCCTCGAGCAGGCCGTCCTCGGTGTTGCCCTCGGCGGGCAGGCGCACGAGGCCCTTGCGCTCGAAGAGGAAGGAGACGGAGCCGGAGTCGGCCATGGTGCCGCCGTTGCGGGTGACGGCCGCGCGCACGTCCGCGGCGGCGCGGTTCTTGTTGTCGGTCAGGCACTCGACCAGCAGCGCCGAGCCCTGGGGGCCGCGGACCTCGTACATGATCTCGGCGTAGTCGATGACCTCGCCGGTGAGGCCGGCGCCGCGCTTGACGGCGCGGTCGATGTTGTCGTTGGGCACCGAGGCCTTCTTGGCCTTGGACACGGCCAGGTCGAGGGCGGGGTTGCCGGCGACGTCGGGTCCGCCGGCACGTGCCGCGACCTCGATGTTCTTGATGTACTTCGCGAACGCCTTGGCGCGCCGCGCGTCGATGACGGCCTTCTTGTGCTTGGTGGTCGCCCACTTGGAATGTCCTGCCATCACGCCTCCTCAGGTCTGGATCTCGTCTGCTGGCTCGACCGCCCAGTCTAGCGACGCCCGGTGGGGTGGCGCGGATCACGGCTGACTACACTCGCGCCCATGACCCACACCTCCGCGCCCTCCGTCCTGCCCGCCGACCACCCGCTGGCGACCCCCTCCGACCTGCCCTACGGGCTGCCCGACTTCTCCGCCGTCTCCGACGCGCAGCTGGCCGAGGCCGTGCGCGCGGGGATGGCGGCCCAGCGCGCCGAGGTCGACCAGATCCTCGGGGCGGCCACGGCGCCGACCTTCGAGAACACCGTCCGTGCGCTCGAGCTGTCCGGCCAGCTGCTGCGCCGCTCCGCCGCGATGTTCTTCACGCTCGTCGGCTCGGACGGCACGGATGCGCGGCAGGCCCTGGCCGAGGAGCTCTCCCCCGAGCTCGCGGCCCACGAGGACGCGATCCTGCTGGACCCGCGGCTGGCGGCGCGCGTCGCTTCGATCGACGACGGCGGCCTCACGGGCGAGGACGCCCGCCTGCTGGAGACGCTGCGCCTGCGCCTCTCCCTGGCGGGGGCGGACCTGGACGAGGCCGCGCGCGAGGAGCTGCGCGGGATCAACACGGAGCTGGCGTCCCTCTCGGCCGCCTACACGCGCCGCCTCGTCGCGGACACCGCCGCCCGCGCCGTGCTCGTCACGGACCGCGAGCGCCTGGCCGGTCTGAGCGAGGACGACCTGGCCGCGGCGGCGGGGGCGGCCGCCGAGGCGGGGCACGGGGACGGGGACGCGGCGGCGGGCCCGTGGCTGCTGACGCTGTCCCTGTTCACGTCGCAGCCGTGGCTGGCGTCCCTGCAGGACGAGGGGATGCGGCGCGAGGTGTTCGAGGCGTCGACGGGCCGGGGCGGGTCCGGGGAGCACGAGACGCTGACGACGGCGATGGCGATGGTGCGGCTGCGGCTGCGCAAGGCGCGGCTGCTGGGGGCGCAGAGCTGGGCCGAGCAGGCGCTGAAGGACCGGGCGGCGCCGTCGACGGCGGCCGTGGAGGAGCTGCTGGCCGCGATGGCGCCGCGGGCGATGGCCAATGCGCGGGCGGACGCGGCGACGGCGGCGGCACACGCGGGCCGGGCGGACGCCGAGGTGGCCCCGTGGGACTGGCCGGCGCTGTCCGCGGGGTACGCGCGGGAGGAGTTCGCGGTGGACGCGGACGCCCTGCGCCCGTACTTCGAGCTGGACCGGGTGCTGACGGAGGGCGTGTTCGCGGCGGCGACCGCGCTGTACGGGCTCACGTTCGCCGAGCGCCCGGAGCTGGCGCGACACCTGTACCGCCCCGGGATCCGGGTGTTCGAGGTGACGGGTGAGGACGGTGCCGGGGTGGGTCTGTTCGTCGCGGACCTGTTCGCGCGGCCGACCAAGTCCGGCGGTGCCTGGATGCACACGGTGCGGGACAGGGCGGACGCCCTGGGCGAGCGCCCGGTGGTGTTCACCACGATGAATGTGCCGGCCCCGGCGGCGGGGCGTCCGGCCCTGCTGACGCTGGATGAGACCACGACGCTGTTCCACGAGTTCGGCCACGCCCTGCACGGGCTGCTGGCTCGGGGCGAGTACGCCTCGCTCACCGGGACGAACGTGCCGCGCGACGTCGTGGAATTCCCGTCGCAGGTCAATGAGGTGTGGCTGCGCGAGCCGTCCCTGCTGGCCGCGTATGCGCGGCACGTGGAGACGGGCGAGCCGCTGCCGGCCGGGACGCTGGAGCGGCTCGAGGCGGCGGACCTGTGGGGCGAGGGGCACCGCACGGTCGAGTACCTGGGTGCGACGCTCGTGGACTGGGCCTGGCACTCGCTGACGGAGGAGACGGTGGACGCCGCCACGGCCGACCCGGCCGCGTTCGAGCGCCGGGTGCTGACCGAGGCGGGCATCGACCCGGACCTGGTGCCCCCGCGCTACGGCACCGGCTACTTCAAGCACATCTTCGGCGGCGGCTACGCGGCCGGGTACTACTCCTACGTGTGGGCCGAGGTGCTGGACGCGGACGCCGTGGAGTGGTTCCGCGAGCACGGCGGGATGACGCGGGAGAACGGCCGCCGGTTCGCGGACGAGCTGCTCTCGCGGGGCGACACGCGTGACCTGCTGGAGTCCTACCGTGCGTTCCGCGGCCGGGACGCCGAGCTCGAGCCGCTGCTGCGCCGTCGGGGGCTGGCGGACGCCGCCGCCTGAGCGCGGTCAGCGCCCCCGGCCGCCGGGGCGGGGGGCGCTGAGCACGGCGCGCAGCCAGCCGCGCACGGCGGTGTCCCACTTGCGCGGGTCCACGTTCTGCTCCCGGGTGTGGCGGGCCTGGTGGAAGCGGACGAACCGAACCAGGTCCGGGTTGCGCTCGGCCAGGTCCTGCGAGGGGCCGACGGGCACGTACTCATCGTCCTCGGAGTGCAGGATCAGCGTGGGCACACGCACGTGGTCGGCGCGGGTCACCCAGTCCAGGGCCTTGAGGTCCACGGGGGCGGCCAGGCCCGTGATGAACCGGCCGGCCCGGTTGGCCAGCAGCCACTGGCCGAGCAGGCCCACGGCTTCGGGGATCCGGTTGAGCCGGGCCTGGTGGCGCAGCACGTCCACCCAGTCGATGACGGGGCCCGTCAGGACCACGCCGCGCACGTGCGGGGCCAGCGCGGAGCGGTCCACGGTCTGCAGCACCACGGCCCCGCCCATGGACCAGCCGAAGAGGACGACGTCCCGGGCGCCGTGGTCGAGGGCGTAGCGGATGGCCGCCTCGACGTCCTCCCATTCGGTGGTGCCGAGCCCGTAGCGGGCGTCGGCGGCGTCCGGGGCGTCGCCGTCGTTGCGGTAGGAGATCAGCAGCGACGTCATGCCCAGGCGGCGGGCGGTCGGCACGGCGCGGATGCCCTCGTTGCGGCGCGCGCCGCGGCCGTGGACCATCACCGCCCACAGCCCCTCCGCAGGACGGGGTTCGCCGTCCTCGCTGGGGTAAGGCGCGATGCGCCATGCGCGGGCGTGGCCGCCGGGCACCGGCACCTGCACGTCCTCGGCGTCGAGCCCGGCGTCGGCGGGGGTCGGGTAGACGAAGCCGGTGAACCGGCCCCGGGTCGCCGTCGTCAGATCGCCGGAGAAGACCTCCTCGACCGCGCGCTGCACCGTGCCGTCCCGGGGGTCGAAGGAGGTGATCTCCCCGATGCGGGCGCATCCGGCGCCGTCGTCGAACGTGAGGGAGTACTGGCCGGGCACGGTGGTGTACTCGTCGGCCTGCAGGATCACGTCCTGCCCGGCGGGCGTGTCGACGACGGCGAGGATCGGCGTGGACTCGGCGTGGCGGCGCACGGGGGTCACCACGGTGCGGGCGAACACGCCCGCGAGCGCCGAGCTCGCCCCGGCCAGCACGAAGGCGGAGGCCGCGGCGACGCTGAGCACGGGCGGGGCCCAGCGGGCCACCGGGGAGGCCACGGCCACGCCGCCGCGCACCGATCCGGTGACTCCGCGGCGGACCAGGCGGCCCGCTCGGCGGACGCGGGACTCGCGGCTCCCGGCCCGCCGGGCTGCCACGGTGACGGCGGCGGCCAGGGCGGGCGGCAGGTCGGCGGGGTGGGGACGGGGACGGCGGGGTCGTGCGGCCATGCGCGCCATTGTCCTCCACGGGCGGGCGCGCCCGCCAATGCGACGCCGGTCGGGAACACGACGGCGCTCCGGACCGTTGCACCGGGCATGACCGAGACTCCCCACACCCCCCATGACGGCCCCACCCCCGACCCCGCGCGGGACGTCCCCGCTCCCGAGCAGACCCTGGCCGCCCCGGGCGGCGCCCGCCTGACGGACGAGGAGTGGGCCCGACGGCTCACGCCCGAGGAGTTCCAGGTGCTGCGCCGGGCCGGCACGGAACGGCCCTTCACGGGCGAGTACTGGGACTCGCACGTGAAGGGCGTGTACGCGTGCCGGGCGTGCGGATCCGAGCTGTTCCGCTCGGACGAGAAGTTCGACGCGCACTGCGGCTGGCCCTCGTTCTTCGCACCGCTCGCGGAGGACCGGGTGGAGTACCTGAAGGACACCACCCTGGGCATGGAGCGGATCGAGGTGCGGTGCGCGGCGTGCGGCTCCCACATGGGTCACGTCTTCGCGGGCGAGGGCTATGACACCCCCACGGACCTGCGCTACTGCATCAACTCGATCTCGCTGCGCCTGGCCCCCGCCGACGACGCGGCGGCCCCGGACGGGGCGCGCTGATCCGGTGCGGGAGCGCCGTGGCGTCCACGGCGCGCCCCCGCGGCCCGCTGGGCCCCGCAGCCTAGGCTGACGGGCATGAGCGTGATCGGGCCCCGTCGCCTCTCCGCCGCCCCCGGGGCGGTCGAGGCGCCCGTGCCGCCGGGGGTGTTCCGGCGTGCCCTGGCGGACCTGCGCGATGCGCGGCCACGGACCGAGGTGCGGCTGCGGGAGATCCCGGCACCCGAGGGGCAGGCGCCCTTCGCCGTCGCCCTCGCCGCCGACGTGTGCGACGGGCCGGGCGCGACCGGCGGCGTGCTGGCCACGGGGCGGTTCGTCCTCCTGCACGACCCGGCCCCGGACGCCCGGTGGCCGGGAGGCTTCCGGGCGGTGACCTGGATCCGTGCGAGCCTGGAACCGGACGTCGCACTGGACCAGCTGGCCGGCGCCGTCGCGTGGACGTGGCTCGTGGAGGCGCTCGAGCGCCACCACGCCGAGCACTCCCACGCCGGCGGCACCGCGACGCGCAGCATCGCGGAGGGCTTCGGGACGCTCAGTGCGGCCCCGGACACCACCGACATCGAGCTGCGCGCCTCGTGGACCCCAGCCCCGCGGGACCTCGGCTCGCATCTCGAGGCGTGGTCGGACATGATCTGCGCGTTCGCCGGTCTGCCGCCCGAGCACGCCGCGGACGTCCACACGGCCGGCCCCTGACCGCGCGCCCGCGCCTCCGTCACACCGGGCCCCGGCCCGTCCCCGCCCCGACCTCCCCGAACAGGAGCAGCATGACCGACGCCCCCGAGACGGCCGCCCCGGACGCGCCCCCGCGGCTGATCGCCACACCGGCCGGTGGAGTCCCCCGGCTCACCGACACCCGCGCGGGTCTGGAGGCCTGCGCCGCGGCGCTCGCCGCGGGGACCGGGCCGGTCGCCGTCGACGCGGAGCGCGCCTCCGGGATCCGGTACGGCCAGCGGGCCATGCTCGTCCAGCTCAAGCGCGAGGGCGCCGGCATCTGGCTCGTCGATCCCGAGGCCCTCGACGGGCTGGCCCCGCTGCAGGAGGCCCTCGCGGGCGTCGAGTGGATCCTGCACGCGGCCAGCCAGGACCTGCCCTGCCTGGCCGAGCAGGGGCTGCGCCCCGATCGGCTGTTCGACACCGAGCTCGCGGCCCGGGTGGCCGGCCTGCCGCGCGTCGGCCTGGCCGCGGTCCTGGAGGAGCTGCTGGGGGTCACCCTCGCCAAGGAGCATTCGGCCGCCGACTGGTCGGTGCGTCCGCTGCCCGAGGCGATGCTCACCTACGCGGCGCTCGACGTCGAGCTGCTCGTCCCGCTGCGCGAGGCCCTGATCGCGCGCCTCGAGGCCGACGGCAAGCTCGCGTGGGCCGAGCAGGAGTTCGAGCACGTGCGCACGGCCCCGCCGCCCACGCCGAAGAAGGACCCCTGGCGCGGCACCTCGGGCTCCCAGACGCTGCGCCGCCCCGTGCAGCGCGCGGTCCTCAAGCGCCTGTGGGAGGCCCGCGAGGACCTCGCCCGCCACCGCGACGTCGCCCCCGGCCGGCTCATCCCGGACCGGTCGATCGTCGCCGCCGCGGCCGCCCAGCCGCGCACCGTCCCCGCCCTGCGCCAGACCTCCGGCTTCCACGGCCGCGCCGCGAGCCGCGAGGCCCCGCGCTGGATCGCCGCGATCCGGGCCGGCGTCGAGGACGCCGAGCGGGGCGACGCCCCCGCGGCGCAGATCCGCACCGGGGACGGCCCGCCCCCACCCCGGGCCTGGAAGGACCGGGACCCGGTGGCGGACCGCCGCCTGCGCACGGCCAAGGCCCGCGTCGCCCGTCGGGCCGAGCAGCTGGGGATGCCCACCGAGAACCTCCTCACCCCGGACACCCTCCGGCGGATCTGCTGGACCCCGCCTGCCCCGATCACCCCCGAGACCGTGGACGCGTTCCTGACGGAGCGGGGCGCGCGCCCGTGGCAGGTGGAGAACGTCGGCGCGATCGTCACGGTCGCGCTCCTGGACCCCGATCCCGCCGGCGCTTGAGCCCCCGACGCGGCCGGCCGGATCGGTCCGTCGCGTCGCGTCGACGCGGAGGCTACTCGCCGGTAGTGTGACCCGCATGACATCCGTTTCTCTTGCTTCCTTCGACCACCTGCCCGCCCTGGCCCCGGATGAGGTCGTCACCACCGTCACCGTGACCGACCACGCCCTGCCCGAGGGTGCGGGCACGCTCGCGCTGCTCACGCTGGACAACGGGCAGGGACCCCGCCGGCCCGCGACCCTGGGCCCGGCCACGCTCCTCGGCCTCGGCCGGGTCCTCGACGAGCAGGCCGCCCGGGCCGCCGCGGGCGAGATCCAGGCCCTGGCCGTGACCGGCGTGGAGGGGACCTTCGCGGCCGGGGCGGACCTGTCCCTGATCGCGAGCATCACCGACGACGTCGGCCGCGACCTGGCCCTGCTCGGCCACGCCGTCTACGACCGGCTCGCGGCCCTCGAGATCCCCACGGTCGCGCTCGTGAACGGCCTCGCCCTCGGCGGCGGCCTCGAGCTGGCCCTGGCCGCCGGACACCGCGTGGTGGCCGCCGACGCGAAGGGCTTCGGCCTGCCCGAGGTCCGGCTCGGCCTGATCCCCGGCTGGTCCGGCGTGTGGCGCGTGCCCCACCTGATCGGCCCGGAGGCCGCCGTCGACGTCGTGCTGAAGAACCCCCTCGACGACAACCGCATGCTCGACGCCCGCGCGGCGCACGGGCTGGGGCTCATGGACCGGATCGTCGAGGGGGACCTCCTCGACGCCGGCCTCGAGCTCGCCGCCGCCCTGGTCACCGGGGACGAGTCCGTGGCGGCCGAACTGGCCGCCCACCGCGACCGCGACGTGTCCGACGCCGCCTGGGACCGCGCCCTGGCGGCGCTGGAGCGGCTGCAGGCCGCCCGTCCCGGTCGCCACCTGCCGGCGCGCCGTCACCTGGAGGCCCTGTTCACCGGGGCCCGCACGCGCACCCGCGCCGAGTCCGCCCAGGCCGAGGCGGACGCCCTCGGGACGCTGCTGCACTCCCCCGAGTTCCGCCGCACCGTGTACGCGTTCCTCGGCCTCGTCCAGGGCCGCGCCAAGCGCCCCGCCGGCGACCCGGGCCGCGAGCTCGCCCGCGAGGTCCGGAAGGTCGGCATCGTCGGTGCGGGCCTGATGGCCGGCCAGCTCGCCCTCGTCTTCGCCCGGCACCTGCGGGTGCCCGTCGTGATGACGGACGTCGACGCCGAGCGTGTCGAGCGCGGCCTGGCGGGCGTGCGCGCGCAGGTCGAGAAGATGGTCTCCCGTGGACGGCTCTCCGCCGAGGACGGCCAGGCCCTGGCCGGGTTGATCACCGCGGACACGGACAAAGCCGTGTATGCGGACGCCGACATCGTCATCGAGGCCGTCTTCGAGGAGCTCGAGGTCAAGCGCACCGTCTTCCGCGAGCTCGAGGGCATCGTGCGTGAGGACGCCATCCTGATGACCAACACCTCGAGCCTGTCCGTGGCCGCCATGGCCGAGGTCCTCGAGCGTCCCGAGCGCCTCGTGGGCTTCCACTTCTTCAACCCGGTGGCGGTCATGCCGCTCGTGGAGATCGTGCGGACCGAGGCGACGACGGACGAGGTCGTGGCCACCGCGTTCGAACTGACCCGCCGGCTCCGCAAGACCGGCGTGCTCGTCCACGACGCCACCGCGTTCGTGGTCAACCGCGTCCTGCTGCGCATGATGGGCGAGGTGCAGAACTCCTTCGACGAGGGCACCGACGCGCACGAGGCCGACCACGCGCTGGACCCGCTGGCCCTGCCGATGACGCCGTTCACCCTCCTGGCCATGGTCGGCATCCCCGTGGCCCAGCACGTGTCCGAGTCCCTCTCCGCGTCCTTCGGCGCGGAGCGCTTCCCGGTCTCGGCGAACCTGCAGCGCCTGATCGACGCCGGCAAGACCGCGATCTGGGCCAAGGACGTCCGCCCGGACCGGCGCGACGAGGAGGCCGCCGGCGCGACCGGCGAGCAGATCCCGGAGGCGACCGCGGCCCTGCTGGAGCAGGGCTCGACCCCGCAGACCTCCGAGGAGCTGCTGCGCCGGGTCGAGGACGCGCTGGCCGAGGAGATCGGCCTGCTCCTGGACGAGCGCGTCGTCGCGGCCCCCGAGGACGTGGACCTGTGCATGATCCTCGGCGCCAACTGGCCCCTGCACCTGGGCGGCATCACGCCGTACCTGGACGACTGCGGGGCCGCCGAGCGGGTGAACGGGCGGCGCTTCCACCCGGCCGCGCAGGCCTGACCGGCCCCGGCCGGGCCGTCCGCGACGGCCCGGCCCACGGCTCAGGCGATCGGCAGCCCGGCGAACGTCACCACGTGCGCGTCGAGCCCGGCGGTCGCCGCGGCCTGGTCGGCCACGGGGGTCGAGGCGGTGCCCCCGCCCCAGTCGGAGGCGACCACGGCGCCCTCGCGCACGAGGTGCGCCCCCAGCTCCACGCCGTCCGTGACGACGGCCACCCGCACGTCCGACCCGCCCGCGTCCGCCGGGCGCAGCTCGGCGCGGGGCACGCGCAGCCCGCCCTGCAGGGGCGAGGCCTCCTCGAGCCGGTCCACGGCGAGCGGGCCCTCGGCGGCCACCCGCGCGAGGAGGAGGTACTCCGCGTACGAGGGCAGCACCGCGGCGTCGATGCCGGCCCGCTCACGGTCGATGCGCACCCGCTGGGCTCCGGCGGAGTCCTCGTGGGTCGTCCATGCCCAGCCGTCCCCGTCGGGCGTGAAGCCGACCTGCGTCTGGGCGAGGTAGCGCTCCGGCAGACCGTCGCGGGCGGCGCGCTGGGCGGTTGTGGGGGCGAAGCCCGTCCGGGTGGTCAGCACGCCGTCCTCCAGCACCCGGTGCAGGAAGCCGACGTGCACGTCGTCGAGGGTCACGGCCTCCCACCGCTCGAAGGGGGTGAGGTCGAAGCGGGCGGCGCCGGTGGGGCGCGGGGCGGGGTCGGTCACGGCGGTGCTCCTGGGGCTCGGGGGTCCGTCCCCTCGATCCTCGCACCCGTGGGGCCCGGTCGCATCCGCCCTCGCCGCGGGCGATAATGGGTCGATGACCACGCAGGACTCCCCCCTCACCCCGAACTCCTCCCGGTCCGCCTGCTGCGGCGGCCACGCCCGCCCGGACACCTCGCGCCGCACCGTCCTGGGCCGCGGCGCCGCCGTCGCCGCCGCGGGCGCCGGCGCACTCGCGCTGACCGGCTGCACGGACCAGCTGCGCGAGAAGGACACCGCGCAGGACCACTACACCGGCTCCGACGCCGTCGACGCGCTGCCCGCCGCCGAGCTGCCCGTGGGCGCGTCCCGCGAGGTCCAGGTGCAGGGCCGGACCCTGATGATGCACCGCGTGGACGAGACCACGGTGACCGCCTTCACCAACGTGTGCACGCACCAGGGCTGCCTGCTCCAGGTCGTGGACCGGCAGGAGGGCCCGGCCTACGCGTGCCCCTGCCACGGCTCGCACTTCGACGTCACCTCGGGCAAGCCGTTCGGCGGCCCGGCCCGCCAGGCCCTCATGGACTACGACGCGGCCGTCGTCGACGACCGCATCGTCGTCAAGCTCTGAGCCCGGCTCATTCCTCCGGCGCGCCGTAGCGCCGGCGCGGGGGCACCACGACGGCGGAGCGGTCGTTGGGGTCCCACGCCGGCTGCTCGCGCCGCCGCGCCGGGTAGTAGCGGTGCCGCCACCAGAACCAGATGAGCGCCCCCAGCACCGGCAGCAGCAGCATGAGGCCGACCCACGGCAGGCGCGCCCGGGCGTCCAGGGGGCTGCGGCCCAGCGAGACGAAGCCGGCCACCCACAGCGCACCGGCCACGACGGACACGGTCCAGCCCAGGGCGGCCTCCCCCGGCGTCGGCACGAGCGGGGTCGCGGCGGCCGCGCCGGTCAGCGCGCCGGCCATCAGAAGAGCGCGACCTTCTCCGGGCCCGGGAATAGGGCGTCCAGCTCGGCCAGGTCCTCCGCGGTGGCGAGCCAGTCGGCCGCCGCCGCGTTCTCCACGACCTGCGCGGCACGGGTGGCGCCGGCGATCACGGAGGACACCGGTCCCTGCGCCGCCAGCCACCCGATCGCGGCCTGGACCTCGGTGATCCCCCGCTCCCGGGCGAACCGGCCGAAGGCGGCCAGCTGCTCCAGGTCGGCGTCGGCCACCATGTGCTGGCGCACGTGGGACAGGCGCGAGCCCTCGGGGGCGTCGCCCTGCGAGTACTTGCCCGTGAGCAGCCCGTTGGCCAGCGGGAAGTACGGCAGGACGCCGAGCCCGAACTCGGCCGCCGCCGGGACCACCTCGAGCTCGGCCCGGCGGTCCAGCAGGTTGTAGTGGTTCTGCGCGGACACGAAGCGCTCCACGCCCAGCTCGCGGGCCACGTACTCGGCCTGGGCGATCTGCCACCCGGCCCGGTTCGAGTGGCCCACGTAGCGGACCTTGCCGGCGCGCACGAGGTCGTCGAGCGCGCGGAGGGTCTCCTCGATGGGCGTGGCCGGGTCCGGGGTGTGGAACTGGTAGAGGTCGATCCAGTCGGTGCCGAGGCGGCGCAGGGAGTCCTCGACGGCGCGCACGATGTACCGGCGGGAGCCCCGCGCGCCGCCGTCGTCGCCGGCGACACCGCCCATGTCCATGCCGAACTTGGTGCCGATCACCACCTCGTCGCGGCGGGCGCCCAGGGCGCGGCCGAGCCGCTCCTCGGACAGGCCGGGCTCGGCGCCGTAGACGTCGGCGACGTCGAAGAAGGTGATGCCGGCGTCGAGCGCGGCGTGGACGACGTCGTCGGTGCCGGCCTGCTCCAGCGTGGCGGTGCCGGGGCGGCCGAGGTTGTTGCACCCCAGGCCGACGACGGAGACGGTCAGCCCGGAGCGGCCGAGACGGGTGTGGCGCACGGGTCAGCCCTCCTGCTCTGCGGTGCGGACGTCCACCTTGTTCGGCTGCACGCCGTCGGCGCGCTTGGCGGCCGCCGGGATCTCGGCGGCGGCCTTGCGGGCGTGGGGGGTCCGGACGCGCAGCACGAGGGCACCGACCTCCTCGACGACGTCCTCGACCTCGCCGAGACCGCGCCAGGCCAGCTGGTGGGTCATCTCGACGCGCAGCCGCTCGACGGTGCGCCGCTCGATCGCCGTGGCCTCCCGGCCGCGGAGCCGGTAGGCCACCGGCAGCACGGCGAAGGTCGCGGGGTCCGCCTCGGCGAAGCCCTCCTCCGCGCCCTGCGCCACGAACGCGGCCAGCAGCTGATCACCCTCGGCCTGGTCGGCCAGGGGCTGCTCCCCGACGGTGCCGGGCTGGCCGACCCGGCCGTGGTGGACCACGAACTCCCCGGCCTCCGCGTCGGCCCATGCCTCGCGGTACTCAAAGAGGCGGGCGCCGTCGTCGCCGACGCTCTCACGGTACAGCCGGACGATGCTCATGCCTGCTCCTGGTGGTGGGGGGCGGCCGCGTCCTCGGGGACGGGCCGGGCGTACGGGACCTTGGCGCCGAGGACCTGGGCGACGGTGTCCTGGGTGATGCGCTGCGCGGTGAGGCCCACGCGGGCCAGCACCTGCTCGCGGCTGCCGTGGGCGAGGAACTCGACCGGCAGGCCGACCTCGTTCAGGGCGGTGTCCACGCCGGCCGCGCGCATCTCCTGCCGGATCCGCGAGCCGACGCCGCCGGCCCGCACCCCGTCCTCGAGGCACACGACGATCCGGTGGCGGGCGGCCGTGTCGATCACGGACCGGGCCACGGGCAGGACCCACCGCGGGTCGATCACCGTGGCGCTGATGCCGTGCCGCTCGAGCCGTTCGGCGACGTCGAGGCCGAGCTCGGCCATCGCGCCCACCGCCACGATCAGCACGTCCCGCTCGGCGCCGTCGCGTCCGCCGGCCTCGCCCCGCCGGGCGAGCACGTCCGTGCCGTCCGACAACCGCTCCAGGGCGCGCACCGACTCCCCGACCGAGCCCTTCGCGAACCGCACCACGGTGGGCGCGTCCTCGACGGCGACGGCCTCGCGCAGCTCCTCCCGGAGCGTGTCCGCGTCGCGGGGCGCGGAGATCCGCAGCCCCGGCACCGACTGCAGCAGGGCCAGGTCCCACATGCCGTGGTGGCTCGGGCCGTCCGGCCCGGTGACGCCCGCGCGGTCCAGCACGAACGTCACGCCTGCACGGTGCAGGCCCACGTCCATGAGCACCTGGTCGTACGCGCGGTTGAGGAAGGTCGCGTAGACGGCCACCACGGGGTGCAGACCACCGAAGGCCATGCCGGCGGCCGAGGTGACCGCGTGCTGCTCGGCGATGCCGACGTCGAACACCCGGTCCGGATGGGCCAGCGCCATCGGGGCCAGGCCCACGGGGTTCTGCATGGCGGCGGTGATGGCCACGACGTCCGGCCGCTCATCCGCGATCGCGACCATCTCCTCGCCGAACACGGAGGTCCAGGACTGGGCCGTCGACGAGGTGATGGGCTCGCCCGTGGAGGGGTCGATCACGCCGATCGCGTGGAACTGGTCCGCCTCGTGCGCGACCGCCGGCGCGTAGCCGTGCCCCTTCTCGGTCATCGCGTGGACGATCACGGGCCCGCCGTACGCCCGCGCGTCCTCGAGGGCCTCCTCCATGGCGGTGAGGTCGTGGCCGTCGACCGGGCCGATGTACTTCATGCCCAGGTCCTCGAACAGGCCCTGCGGCGCCCAGAGGTCCTTGAGACCCTTCTTCGCCGCGTGCAGCGGCCGGTACACCAGCTCGCCCGCGAGGCCGGCCTCCTGGAGGCGGTGCTTGAGGTAGTCGAGGGTCTGCTCGTAGCGGTGGTGGGTGCGCACCTTGTCCAGCACCCCGCGGCGCAGTCCGCCCAGGTGCTCGGCGACGCCGCCCACGGTGGGCGCGTACGAGCGGCCGTTGTCGTTGACGACGATCACCACGCGCCGGTCCCGGCCGGCGGCGATGTTGTTGACGGCCTCCCAGGCCATGCCCCCCGTGAGCGCACCGTCGCCGATCACGGCCACCACGGTGCGGTCCCCCTGCCCGGTCTGCGCCCAGGCCCGCGCGATGCCGTCCGCCCAGGAGAGCGAGCTGGAGGCGTGCGAGGACTCCACCACATCGTGCTCGGACTCCGTGCGGTCGCCGTAGCCGGACAGACCGCCCTCCTGGCGGAGCGTCGTGAAGTCCTGGCGTCCGGTGAGCAGCTTGTGCACGTACGACTGGTGACCCGTGTCGAAGATGACCGCGTCCTTCGGCGACTCGAAGACGCGGTGCACGGCCAGCGTCAGCTCGACGACGCCCAGGTTCGGTCCGAGGTGGCCGCCCGTCTTGGAGACGTGGGCGATCAGGTAGGCCCGGATCTCCGCCGCCAGCGCGGTCAACTGGTCCTCCGTGAGGGCCGACAGGTCCGCCGGGCGGGCGATCTGCGGCAGCAGCGGGGCGCCGGGGCTCGTGGGGGGCAGATGTTCCATGGTGCGACCAGCCTACTCCGCGGCTCCGCACCCGGGCGGGACGCGGGCGGCGGCCCGCGCGGGCGGGCCCCGTGGATCAGGCCTTCGCGGCGATCTGACGGAGCACGTACTGAGACATGCTTCGCTCTGCCTGGCGATAGTTGCACAGCTTCCGTCGGCTCTCAGGATCCCTGTCTCGATGGGACGCCCGACGATGCAACCGGACAAGACCAATTTCTCTTGGGTGATCGGCGGTACTGGGATCGTCTTCTCACCACGGTGATGTTCACGAGACGACGCAGCCGATCCCGTCACGACGGCGAGCGAGGTGAGCCCGTCCGTTCGGGCCTCGATTCCATCTGCGACCAGAGCCGCCGAGCCGATGTTCTCCATCGCAGCCTCAGCGCTGCCACCCCGGGTCGATTGGATCTTGGCCGGGCGATTCCATGCCCGCCGATCGACATCGACTTGATACCCGGGAGGGGTATAGCGTTGATTGGACCAGAACGAACAGGAGACTTCATGCGCAAGCACCTCATGACCACCGTCGCCGCAGGAGTGCTCGGAGGAGCGCTCGTGTTCACCGGCTGCAGCACCGGCGGCGACCAGGACCAAGGGACCCCCTCGACGACCAGCCAGCACGAGGGCCACGGCAGCAGCTCTGACAGCGGCGGGATGGAGCATCCGATGGACGGCGGCCCCGCCCCCGAGGGCATCGAGACGGCTGCGTCGCCCACATACCCGGTCGGCACCGAGGTCACGCTCACCGCCGACCACATGGAGGGCATGGACGGTGCGAACGCGACGATCGCCGGCGCGTACGACACGTACACCTATGCGGTGGACTTCACGCCGTCCGCAGGCGGGGAGCCGGTCAAGGACCACAAGTGGGTCGTCCAGCAGGAGATCAAGGACGCCGGAGATGAACGTCTGGCCGACGGCACCGAGGTCACTCTCGAGGCCGAACACATGGAAGGCATGAAGGGCGCGAAGGCGACCATCGCCTCCTCCACCGAGGAGACCGTCTACATGGTCGATTACGAGTCCGACGGCATGACGATGACCAACCACAAGTGGGTCGTCGAGAGCGAGCTCAAGCCGGCCTCCTGAGCCGATCGCCGCGGGCGCGCTGAAGGTCCGCGGCGAAATACGACCCGATCGAAGGAAAGATCGGGGAATGACGAGGGGAAGCGAAGAGCATGACGGACCCGACCACGCATCACCATGACCACGCCGGCGTCGCGACCACCGAGTCCGGCCACCGTGACGACTCGCGCGCCGAGAACGAAGACCACACCATGGAACACGGTGACCACGCCGGGCACGGTCATCACGGCGGTGGTCACGCGGGCCACGGCGACCACGTCGGCCAGTTCCGGCGGCTGTTCTGGATCAACCTGATCATCGCCATCCCGGTGGTCGCGTTCTCCCCCATGTTCGCCATGCTCCTGGGCTACTCGGTCCCCAGCTGGGCGGGCTGGGTCGCCGCAGTCCTCGGCTCCGTCATGTAGGCCTGGGGCGGCACCCCGTTCCTCACCGGTGCTGTCAGCGAGCTGAAAAGCCGCCAGCCGGGGATGATGCTGCTCATCGCGCTCGGCATCACCGTAGCGTTCCTCGCCTCCTGGGCCGCCACTGTCGGTCTCGTCCACCCCGAGCTCGAGTTCTGGTGGGAGTTGGCGCTGCTGATCGTCATCATGCTGCTGGGCCACTGGATCGAGATGCGCTCACTGGCCCAGACCACCTCGGCGTTGGACTCCCTCGCCGCGCTGCTCCCTGACGAGGCTGAGCGTATAGAGGGAGACGACGTCGTCAAGGTCGACCCGGCAGAGCTGCGCGTCGGCGACGTCGTCATCGTCCGGCCTGGCGGCAGCGTCCCCGCCGACGGCACCATCGTCGACGGCCGCGCCGACATGGACGAGTCCATGATCACCGGCGAATCACACCCCGTCGCCCGCGGCGAGGGCGAGAACGTCACCGCCGGCACCGTGGCCACCGACTCCGGCCTGCGCGTAGAGATCACCGCCACCGGCGACGACACGGCTCTGGCGGGCATCAACAGGCTCGTCGCCGAGGCGCAGGGCTCATCCTCCCGTGCCCAGCGCATCGCCGACCGGGCTGCGGCCCTGCTGTTCTGGTTCGCCCTCGGAGCTGCGCTGATCACCGCCGTCGTCTGGACGCTCTTCGGGCTCCCCGACGACGCGGTCGTTCGCACCATCACTGTCCTCGTCATCGCCTGCCCCCATGCGCTGGGTCTGGCGATCCCTCTGGTCGTGTCCATCGCCACCGAGCGCGCCGCCCGCGGCGGCGTCCTGATCAAGGACCGCCTCGCCCTGGAGTCCATGCGCCAGGTCGACGCGGTGCTCTTCGACAAGACCGGCACCCTGACCAAGGGCGAGCCCACCGTCACCGGGGTGGAGCCGACCGGCGGCCTGAATGCCGCACAGCTCCTCGCCCTGGCCGCCTCCGCCGAGGCCGACAGTGAGCACCCCCTCGCCCGGTCCATCGTCACCGCCGCCAAGGAGAAGGGCCTCGCCGTCGAACCGGCCAGCGGGTTCACCTCCTCCCCGGCGGTCGGCGTCACCGCGACGGTGGCCGACCATGAGATCCGCGTCGGCGGACCCCGTCTGCTCGAGGAGACCGGCCAGGACGAGATCGGTGTCGCCGACGAATGGCGGGCAGAGGGTGCGATCATCCTGCACGTCCTCCGCGACGGCAAGGTCATCGGCGGTCTCAAGCTCGCCGACGAGGTTCGCCCAGAGTCCCGCGACGCCGTCGATGCGCTCCATCAGCTCGGCGTCGAGGTCGTCATGATCACCGGCGACGCGGAAGCCGTGGCGAACGAGGTGGGAAGAGAGCTCGGCATCGACCGGGTCTTCGCCGGCGTCCGCCCCGGGGACAAATCCGCCAAGGTCGACCAGCTGCAGAAGGAGGGCAAGAAGGTCGCCATGGTCGGCGACGGCGTCAACGACGCCCCTGCCCTGGCCCAGGCCGACGTCGGCATCGCCATCGGGGCCGGCACCGACGTCGCCATCGCCTCTGCAGGTGTCATCCTCGCCAGCTCCGACCCGCGTAGCGTGCTCTCGGTGATCCAGCTCTCCCGTGCCGCATACCGTAGAATGAGGCAAAACCTGTGGTGGGCTGCAGGGTACAACTTGCTCTCTGTGCCGCTCGCGGCTGGCGTGCTCGCACCCGTCGGCTTCGTCATGCCGATGTCAGTAGGTGCGATCCTGATGTCGATCTCCACCGTCATCGTCGCGCTCAACGCCCAGCTGCTGCGTCGCATCGACCTCGCCCCAGCTGCCAGCACCCGCTCCGTCCTGGAGCACCAGAAGTGAAGGACACACCCGTGACCACTGAAACTGCAGCCGATGAGACCGGTAACGACACCGGAGCCCACCGGTACGGCTACATCAGTGTCAAGGACCGCTACCGCAACCGCATGAAGCGTATCGAAGGCCAAGCCCGCGGCATCACGAAGATGATCGACGACGAAAAGTACTGCATCGACATCCTCACCCAGGTCTCGGCCCTCACCCGCGCCCTGCAAGGAGTGGCGACCGGTCTGCTCGATGACCACCTCAAGCACTGCGTGCTCGACGCCGCCAAGAAAGGCGATGAAGACGCGGCCATCGCCAAGATCCAGGAGGCCAGCGACGCCATCAATCGCCTCGTGCGCTCCTGACACCAGCCGATGTCTTCGACACAGGGTGCCTCGGACCGGTGGACCCCAGATCAGGACAAGGCTCTTGATGTCTCCGGGCAGGCGTGCTTTGCACCTCGTCGCGCCCTGGGCACCGGCGAACTCGGGATGCCTTCTGTCTAACCTGACGACATGAACACGTTCACCTGAGAAAAGAGTTGGGCATGCCACTTGCCATTGTTGCTCCGATCCAGTCCTCCAGGAGCCGCCTGAGGATCTGCGCGGCCTTGACCGGTCTGGCGACCAGCGCCGTCCTCCTGCTCAGCGGCTGTGCTGATGCGGGACCGTCCGCTGATGCAGGATCCGATCACTCACTGGTGGTCGAGCACAATCTAGACGGATTGAATGCTCGCGAGATCATCACGCGCCTCGACTCAACGAAGGTGACAGATCGCTCGTCTGAATTCATCGCGTCGATTGAACCCGACCAGCTTGTACTGACCGACGATCAGAACAATCAGACCACCGTGCCGATGCCAGAAGACGAGTTCTACGTCTCTATCGCCCCGTATCGCAGCCAGACTCACGAATGCTACTTCCACAGCCTCACGACCTGCACCGGCGAACTCGCCAATACTGACGTCCACGTCACCGTGGTCGAGGCGACGTCCGGGGAGACCCTCCTCGATGAAACGCTGACGACGTACGACAACGGATTCGTCGGGGTCTGGCTGCCGCGTGGAATTGACGCTACTCTCACTGTCTCAGCTGAAGGCCGCACCGCGAAAAAGGCCATCTCGACCCGCCCCGACGACCCCACCTGCTTGACCGGTCTTCAGTTGGCTTGAGGCCCAGGCCTCATGCTCCTCTGCAGCGGCGACAGATCAGGCGTCGAGACGTCCCATCCTTGGACTCCCACAGGGTCTCGGCGTCCCGATGTGAGGATTCGCCCGAGAGCCGGCTTCAGAGTCATCGCAGGGCATCACCACACCGGGCTGAAGCCTCGTCGACCAATATCAACCAGTGCCAACTGAAGAGCACTACATCGCTCACGCCGCTTCACGACGTGCATTTCGGGGGATCCTCTCTGTCCAGGTCCTCACGCTCATACCTGCCGGTGCTGAGCCTCGCCGAGCTTCTCGAGCACTTGACCTGGATCGTCGATCCGTTCGAACACGCCACTCGGGCGTGTCCGACAATGCCGTTGACCACGCGAGCACAGCATTCAGGACCACGGCAGCCCGGTCCACGATCGCGTACTTGTCGTACGTGCTCGCCAGGCCCGGCCATTGCTGCAGGTGCGCGTCCTGGCGCTCGATCACGTTCCGGCCCGTGTAAGCGTCCAAGTCCAGGCCCGCGGTTCGGCCGCCGGCCGAGCCGCGGCGTCTGCGGTGGCCCTGCTGGTCAGCCGGTTGGGGAGGACGGCCTCGATGCCACCGGCGCGCAGATGGGTGCCGATCGCCCGCGATGAGTACGCCCTCTCGCCCAGCACCGTCGACCAGCTGATGGGTCTTCGTGCTCAGCCCGCTCCGTGAGCGCCCGAGGCCGTGGTCGGCGGGCTCTTCACGCGGATTCCTTGTCGTTCGATCCAGCCCCCCGTGAGCCGGGTGGTGTTCCTCGCGTGCTGATGGGCGCGGGCGATCGTGGAGTCCACTGTAAGCGGCCATGAAAAGCTGCCCATAGGTGGCCAGGGAATGACCCGCTGACGGCCATGAGGACTGCCCAGTGATGGCCACGGGAACTGCCCGGTGCTGGCCATCTGGTTTGCCCGCGTTGCTCGT